>NZ_AZFH01000120.1:0-23703 GCF_001435735.1 Ligilactobacillus equi DSM 15833 = JCM 10991 | reverse complement strand
CTTCGGATTTATTACCTACTTACTCCTCTTTTTCGCAAAAAAACAAGCGCCAAAAACGGCGCTTGTCATACATCATTTTTATACCCTAACTTACTCCTTAAATACACCATCTTTCGTTACCGTTATTCTCTTATCAGGTGTCGTTGTATCTCTATTGATACACAATATTCTGCCATCATAGCTCTCTAATTTCCCTTCCAAATCAAGTACAATTACCCGCTTGGCTGAGGTGAAATCTCCCCATATGTCGCCATTTTCATCTATTACTGTCAACATATGACCTGTTTGATTAATAATGTTCATATGCTTTAATCACTTCTTTTCCCTTATTTTCTCTTGTCACCATTAGAGCATTAACTAATTTTTGGTGTAATGCCAATTCTTGGGACGCACGTAAAGCATTGGCGGTAATACTTGCTACAACGTATTCGACAAATTTTCCGTACTCACCACTTGCATGAGATGGTAATTCTAGCCCGTATCCTTCAAAAGCTTTTGATAAAGCAGAAGCATAGTAATCAGATTTTGAGCCACCATCGCTACAAGTAAACGTAGCAATAAGGCAAATATATTGTTCAGTTAGCTTAATTCTATCTTCACTCGCATTTTCTACAACAACAACTTCAGGAATGCTAAGTAATCTAGTTAATAATTCTTTTCCTTCATCAGCATTAAAGTTGTTTAAATCAACATCACGATTAATGTTATCAATCGCCTTTTTAATAATTAATTTTTCTTGTTCCATAATGATACCTCAATACCTCTCGTTTTTATGTATTTAATTATCACATCTAAGCTGATTTCTGCAAGTTCTGACAGATACTAATCTGTAATACCACTTTACGATTTTCTATATCTGTTCTCACTTCAGATTTATAACCTAAAAAAGCTAGGACTTGATTGCCCTAACCTTTTATGTTTGTTACGATACCCACATTGTTTGATATTGGTGGTTGAAAATATAATCTTATGTTTAAGAACGTCATAGAGGTAAGCCATGACTATCAGGGCCAAACTAAAGCTATTAATGATGCGGTAGCTGTTGGTGAAAAAGTAAACTCCGCTAATAGTCAATTAAGCACTTTAATTTTTAGTTCCATTCCATTTTTAAAAGGCATTCATAAGATTCACCCGCATAATTAGCACATTCGATGTGATTAATTGCAATGTCACAAACTTTAAGTACCTCAAATATTTTTTCGGCATTTTGTAATCTGATAATATCATCAGTTTCTACATCGTTTTCAAAATTCCTTAGATATAATTTATAGTCATGATTCAGTTGATTAAATCGTTTTAAATCACTAGCCGTAGGCTGTAGTACATCTGAATCAATGCAACTATATACTTCTTCAAGATGTGTCCTTAATATTTGCCAGTCACGTAGACTAATATTATTTTCCTGTTCGTACTGTTTTTGTTGTTCCTCATCCATCAATGTGTACACATCGTCATTAATTGAAGGAAAAATATTGTAAAAAATCATAAGATCGTCTGTTAAAACATCATCATAAAAAGTAATATCATCAAGCCACAAACTTCCATAATTTGCCATTGTAAATTTTTCCTTTCTATTATTGTAATTTGCCATTTTAATTTGCTTATCTCATTTTCTTAAAAGATACTGTATCAAATTTATCTGTCTTATTATCTATGATATTATTTGAAATATTCTAGTTCATCACTTACATCAACAATTGCACAATGCCAGTTAATATTAATCTCAGGGTCTCTCATTAGTAAGTCAAGTTCTTTTTTAGTGAAAATTGTTTGACGCTTTTCAGGGTTGCTATCATCCCTCATAGTTCTTGTCTCAGGATAATCACTCCAATGACTGGTAAACTCATATTCTGTCAACCAACTATCTTTGATTTTGGTTTTCTTTACTACTAACCACGCACTAGGCGCAACCATAACAGCATTCTTCTGCATTTCTTTTTCCTCGTTTTATTAGATTATAATTTTATTATTACATTTTGGAAACATAGTGGCAAGTTTCAACAGAGATGACACCTCGAACAATTTTCTTCCATTGGGACACTAAATTTTTTTGATACTTTTAATATTAGTTAACGGAATGATTACTTTGTCACCTTTTTTTGTTGAGAATGATAATATGTCCTTCTCAACTTTATATTTATGTGTTAAATAACGCCAATACTCTTCAGACGACCTTAAATATCGTTTTACTTCTGTCGTTTCAATACAAAACATAAATCTATGTGCTTTTTTCGTTCGTCTTCTATGCACCAGAACCACCTCTCATTTCCTTCTCAATTGGAGCAAAACCTTTTATCAATGTTTCATCAGGGTCAATTCCCATAGTAACTTCAACTATCATGACTGCAACCATCGTATCTTCAATATAATGACCTAGATCAAGATAATTTTTTGCAAGAGCATTGCTAAGGGAAGAAATCATGGCTAAAAACATGTTTGTAGCTTGTGTTGCGTTGGTTTTTAAAGAAGATTGTATCGTCTTATTTTTTAGGGATGAATAATCCTCGTTTGAAAAAATCAAATCTCTAGTCAGAGAAATTACAATTAAATTAATTTTAAATTGGCTAGTATATTTTTTTAATTGTTCCACTTTTCTTTCATCCACACTTTGTTTAATACCTCGTACATTTTTGGCCAAACGTTCTAATAATATATTTTCCTTAATATTTCCTCTTGCTTGCAACCAGTTATTGGTTATCATACTTTTTTCTTTAATCCCCATTAAAATTTCCGCCTTTCTAACTTTATTAACAATGCTCAATATTCTTTTGTTACTGTTATTATAGTATTTTGACCTCTTTTTTGGTTAAAACTGACAAAAATAATTACTTTTAATTTATTTTATTAAATTGTAGTAACAATATATTCATTTTAAATGTTTTACTTTTTATTGTAGAAAAAAACTAGAAAAAATACTATAATGGACTTATCCATAAAATAACTTTTCAGATACATTCTTTTGTGAACCAATAGATCTAGAAACCACGTTTATCGTGGTTTTTTTGTTTACCATCCTAACTCTTGATACGAGCTATCATAGTACCACTTATAGTACCACCGATCATCCTTGACATGTAGATGCTCTATAAGGTTTCCATTCCTATCCAAAATGTTGTAGTACCAGTCAAGGTGGCCAACTTCGTCTCTTGTAATCACCACCCACCAGATAATATCCTCCGTCTTTGTACGGTCAATATTACGTTCTTCAAAATCTTTTAAATTATGCTGATTAAGGTAGCTATCAAACATTATTAGGAGAGCTCGATGATTTTCAACCCCAGTAACACTCAAAGGAATAAGGTGGGTTCTGTCCTGCCGATTTCCGCTTCTTGTACTAGGGAGGTTACTTAACTCATTTTCCCCTAGTTCTCCATCTGCGACAATATAACTTTCTAATTTTTTTCGTTCATTATTTGTAACACTTGTAGTTACTCTAGGAAACATACCTGCAAGTTGTGCATTGGGACTGGGGTTAGACTTTTTCCACGCTTTTTCAAAAGCTTCTTCTACTGAAGCCATATTTCGCATATCAATATGTTTTCCTTCTAGTCTATTATATAAGTCAATCCCACTTCGACTGTATCTGAATCCTTTCCCTCTCTCAATATACATCCCTACAACATGAACTCTATCTGTATGCTGCCAAACAACCGTCCCATGTTTCTCATGTTCAAGCAGTAGTAGCATATTTTCTTTATAGGTTAATGGGAGTTGAATATGCTCTTTTATAAGCGTTGGCTCACCGTTTATTCGTTTAACCATCTCTAGAAAGTTATTTTTAGCCCATTCCTTACTGACTGACTTAGCGATAATATCACCTTCTTTTCGTTGTTTTCACCAATTATAGCTTATTAACCAAGACTTACAACTTATGACAACTCAAAAATCCCCCTAAAAATAGGGAGATTCTTTTACTTTTTAGACTAGCATTTTTTCTTTTACTTTTTCTTCAGGTAAAGTAGCAAAATCACCATCCGTGCCATTCACAGTTGATAAAGCATTACCTGAATGGCGTTGTTTTTTAGATGCTTCTGCTTCCTGCTTTTCTTCATCTTGAGCAACTTTACCCTTGAGGCTATTAAGAGTAATCTTGAAGATTTTCTTGTTTTTAATTGTCATGGCAGGCACACCTTTATTGAAGACATCAAGGCCAGTAATCTTCTCGTTTTCTTCGTTTTCGATTGCCCACTCAGGATACTTGCGACATAAAGCTACAAGATCGTCCATAGAAATATCGGAGGCCGGCATTTCTTCTTCAGTAGGACTTTCGTATGTTCCAGAGTCAACACCTATATCGTTTATATCTTCTTCAGCCATAGCGATAATTTCTTCTCTTGTGGCAACGTACTTGTGAACGCCGAATAACTTAGTTAAAGCATCGTTAAGGTCATACATTTGATCGTCTGTCAAGAATGGACTATTTCCGTGTTCAGGGTTGTTTACACCGTGCATGATTGAGTAGAATTCACCGGGTTGTGCAATCAAGTCAGCTGGAATATTTGAATCAGGTAAGGCAATCTCTGCTTCAATCCGTTCTGACACGCTAAGAGAAATACGACCAGTAACGTTTGCCATAATTTTCCCGGGTAATTTTTCTTTTCTGGCGGTTTGGTTAGCTAACATTAAGCGAACACCTGTACTTCTTGCCATTTTAGTAATGTATTCTATTCGGTCTGTAACATTATACTTGGTGTAGTCGTCACCTTTCAATTCGTTATCCCTATCAGTAACTGCTGAGAACTCGTCGAAGACAAACAAGATTTCTTCCATTTTTTCATCAGGGAACTTTTTGTTAAATTCAGCAAGCTTAGATACCTTACGTTCCTTCAATAAGGCAATACGTTTACGAACTAGCATTTCAACATAACGCACTAAAGCTCGTGTGTACTCAATATCTTCTGAACCGTCAGCAGGTTGTGCCATAACAAATGGATTAGGGTGTTCTGCATCCCCATCTGAGCGCATAAATTCAAAAGAATTACCTTTACCATCGGCAAAAAGTACTTTTACATCTTCAGGAGTAACAGAATTCATCATAGAGAAAAGGATATTCATGATTGTAACTGTCTTACCAGATCCCGACTGACCAAATATGGCCATATGGGGATTAGCGTCTCCTAATTCAACATATATGACCTCTCCGAGAGCGTCAACCCCTGCAATACCCGAAATAAGAGTTTTCATCCCTTTATCACGTTTTTTAACCATTTCAGCGAAATCAACAGGGATGTTAATCGGTTCAGTTGCCCCGACACGCTGATTAGCAATTGAAACTGTTAGCATACCTGCCGAAGAACTAATAATTGGCTCACCTGCAACTTTAAGGAATCCTGCCATTTTCTTTTGTACATCTTTCCAATCATTAGGTAAATCAGGGTCACGAGGTAAAGTAAATTTGTAAATCGCTTGTGATCCACCTACGGCCACACTATCAAACGTAGCGTGAATTTTATTGGAGTTAAGAGCATTTTGAACATCATTAATTCGTGAGTTAGCAATTTCGATAGCTTCTTTGGTAGCTTCTTCAATAGTGTGACCAGTTTTTTCATCAACCGGAGCAGGCAAAACAGAAGAAAGGTCAAGGTTATTCCTAGCTATAAATTTAGCTTTCTCAACAGAAGTGTCACGTTTGTATTTATACTTAGCATTTGTTCTGATGCGGTCATACATAGAATAAGGTGTTAAGTGAATGAGATATCTGAGTGTATTTGCGTATGCTAAAAAGAATGTTGTTAGCATCCCACGCCCACCGTTAGTTTTTTTATTTTTCGGATCAAATGGATTAATAAAAATATCTTCCCACGATCCTAGATAAGCACCTGCATGATAGTTTACGTCACTATCGAAAACAAAACCGTTATCTTTGATGTTGAAAACTGGAGTATCTTGAAATTGAATGAACGGCTCATCAACCCGACTACCAAAATTCTTAAGCATATTTTGAATAGAATTATCTGTTTCGGTTTCTCTTGAGCGTAATACAACGATTTTAGCATGGCGATTGTTACGATTCCCCCCTACAGTTTCAACTTTAGAACGGGTATTACGCATTGCCAATGCTACTTGTTTTTTGGTCTGAGTAGCGGATGTACCACCCATTCCATCTTCAAATTTCTTTCCTTTTTCATCCCGTTCTTGAAGGGCATCAAAGTAAGAGTCATTGATATTTTCTTTAATTTTAGCTACAAATAATCGACTTGTAATGTAGTCAAAAGCAGGAGTGGCGTACCCTAACATATATTTCATAGTTAAAAGAGGATGTAGCAAAGCGTATGATACAATAATGTTCGCCCCTCTAACGAAAGCAATTCTTTGATATAACGACCAAAAGGCGATAACTGTAGCAATAGGATAAATAATACATATAGCTCTAAAGTAGATGGGAAACCACTTTACAAAGAAATTCTTGACTATAAGAATTGTTTGCCCAAATTTAGTACTAAGGAAGCTTCTCAAAGTTTCATCTAAGGTTGTTTTAGAAGCTATTGTGTACCAGATATTCCTTATAGCATCAAAAAATCCCATGCTCCGTAATGTGACGTAAATTATAACAACGATTGCAACTAGAATACCTATTTTTATACCTGTACGATAAATAGCATCTAAGTCCGTCCGCTTATAAACGACTTTGATTACTTGCAAGACTCCAAAATATGACCCAAAAACGATACTAAAAGGAGCAACCCAATTTAAAACAAAATCAATAAATGCCTGATTCAAGCTAACTCACCTGCTTTCTTTTTTGCCTTTGATTCTCTTTCTCTTGTAACAACTTCTTTACCGTACTCTTTGAGAGTTTGAGCTTTAAAGTTTTCTTCATCAAAGAAAACAATGTAAGGCATCTTAGGTGTTTCCTCTTCATCATGAATATGAGCGGTCATTTCTCGTAGCTTAGCCTCATGTTCAGGATTATTGACAATCATTACATACCCGCCATTGTCTGTTTTACCAATTTGTAGCTCTCCGTTTTTGGATAGCTTACTTATTTTTAATAGCTTAATAGGCATTTTATATGGTATTTCAGATAAAATATCTTCGTCTACAGATAAGGTATATTCTAATTCTGGAGTGGGATGCTTTTTAAATACTTTAAGGTTGATATTAAAGTTAAAACTTTTCTTTTTACCTTTATTCTTGTCCTTAGGAATTTCTCCACCATTTTCTTTAGCTTCTTGTTCTAAATTCCATTTGTACCATGCACGGTATTCCTCAATATATGATTTAAGGCTTAGTACTCCATAAAATACGAAGGCTAGAGCAATCGGTATCATAAACCATGCTAAAAGCCATTGAATGCGGATTAGTAACATAAATTGCCAGATAATCATATCTAAAGTGACAATAACTTTAGATACTACACTTTGATATAGCAAATATTGAACTCCAAAAGCCAGTACCAAACAAAAAATAATACTTAACAAACTTGTGAGTCCAAAAGTAATGTACCGCTTATAACCTAACCGTCCACTTACTACATTAAAAAAAAGCATATTTTCGATTGTAACTAGCAACATTATAATAAAAAATGTTGCCACATAACCGACCACACCCTGACCAATAATACTTGTCATTCTGTTACTACCTCCCTCATAATTGCCACCATCCCACCCTACACATTTTCTTAATTACTAAGAAAATATTGTGTACTAAATCTGTTATTGCAGGTCTGCCCCTTGACTAAAGACTTCCTGTAATTCCTTGTAAGATCCATGTTCAATAAAAGCCTCTCTGTACTCCCAATTCCCGTTAACTGCATCTAGGTTAACTACTGTAGGAGTGTACAGATGCGGGTAAACAATTGTCATAGGGAAATTAGCTGTTAACCATCGTAAATCGCTTTTACTCATTTTACTTACATCAACCATAATGTAACGGGTATGATTATTCTTCATGCTTTTGTATTTGTAAAACTCGTGTGTAATTTTACCTTCCCACTTTTTGCAATCTTTACAGCCAGTTTTTTCAAAGACAAAAGTAACTTGTTGATGGTTTTTCATTGCATTAGCTAGTTGTTTTTTAGCATCTGCAAAGTTAGTATTTAACTTGTCATATTTAGAAAATGCTTCAACTGGATTACTGGTATTGTCAAAAATTGAGGCTTCATCATGCCCAAATAAAATTCCCACTCCAAATCCTAAAACAACAAGTCCCCCAACAATCATATATAGCGGGAAAAGTAACCTTCGATAGCTTTGAGCTTCTATTCCTGCCATGTACATTCTATCTTTCAACTTCATAATAATTACCCCCGTTTTTTGCGTTTACTTTCCCTAAATGCTCTTCTCAGCTCAATCTCTGGCTGACTAACATTAAAGCAACGTTCTTCGATGGGCCTTTCTGAATAACTTTCTTTAAAGCCATCATAGAGTAGTCTATCTCGTAAGAACTCGTAGGTAATCGCACGCTTAGGCTTGTCAAAAGTGTGATAATCCATAAGTTCTTTAAGAGATGTTTCAGTAGTCTCCGACTCTTTAAATCCTCGGTTAGTTAGCCATAAAGCAAGTCCAATCCAATTTTCTTGACCATTCGTAGCCTTACGCTTTTTTCTACTGATTTCGATAGTATTATCATCTCTACTCTCAATTTCCTTACGGTATTGCTGTTGCTCTTTTCTATCCATCTCGGCAAATAATCCTCGAGTTTTGCCCGGCTCACTCGGTAAGTGTTTTTTATGTTCCGTTTTTGTTGGATATAAAGTTTCTGTAGGATTGATATAATCGGCGTTTACCACATCTTTTCCCGGATTTGTTGTAATAACTTCTTCTGTTTTTTCTTGTTTACTTAAGTCTTCTGCTTGTTGAATTAAACTGATTCCATCCCAGATCAAGTTATTATCATCTTGATCATCTTCCTTAGCTAAAAATCCATGTTCAAATAGATACCAATCAATCATTCCACGATACCCTGAATTAACCCCTAAATCTTCATTTAGAGCTTCTATAATGTCGTTCGTGGTAATTACACCTTCTTGAGGTTTAAGTCGTTCTTTGAGCCAAATATCCACATATTTTCGCTCTTTAAATGATAATTTAGTAAATGCCATTCTTGCCATACGTTTTTTTACTGCTAATGCCATCCAAGTCACTCCTCTCTACTCTATCTCCAATAGCTTTGGCGGTACTAACTACGGTTTCTTCCATCAGATTTTTTTTAGGCTTAGGTACAGCCATATGCTTATAAGTTAATCGTTTTTCCTTAGCAGGAATGATTATCTCCGCTTCAATATGAATCAGAAAAATAATCACAATCAAACCATAAATAGTCATCACAAAATCTACTGCGTCATGCGCTCCTAAAATAACGTATTTCCCTATCATGATTAAAAACGTAATAAGGTAGCCGTATTCTAAAGATGAAAAGATTCTCTTTCTCTTAGCCAATTTTTGTTTAGCCAATAACTTTTTATTGACTAGACTAGGTCTTGATCTCATAAAAATCTCCTCTTTCTGCCAATCACTCAATCTAACTTTTATTCATTAATGGGGTTAACTGCTGTAAACTTAGCGGATTCACGGTTATAAGTAACTGTGTAAGCTTTTCGACCTATTTTTTTACTTCCTTGTGTAGTTAATTGGTACTCAACTTCAACTACACCGTTAATATTCGGGCCATCCACATTAGTTAAATAAGACTTGATATTTACTAACTTAGAATGAATTCCTAACATATCGAGAGACTTAGCACTATCTTCACCTTCACCAAAAAGCTTTGAATTCACTAGAATACTGTCATCGGCTAAAGGTTTAGCCTTACTTTTTCTTGCAAGGTAACTTTCTGATCCATTGTAGTAGTAGATAATTCCAAACAATTTTCTAGTTTGATTCGCTAAAGTTTCTGTAGCTACAATATTTGTTCCTAAAATTCTAGCCTCTTTATTACCATTAACACTTACGTATCTATAAGTTTCTTTTTTGACTTTAGATTGTTTTTTCTTGTACTCTTTATACACCACTTCAACATTAGAGTTACTTTCATTTACGGCTTTATTAGACGCTACCATCTTAACTCGAAAATAAATGCCTAGGCTCAACAGTAGAATTAAAGTTATAGATAAAAAGATAATAACAATATTTTGCGTCTTATTACTCATGTTCATGACTACCCGTACCTCCTTCTACCACTAAGCTTTGATATCTAATATCGGACTGAATTTTATTTTTAACGTTATAATCAAAAGTGTACAGTGCCTTTTGGTTTAAATTGAAACCCTCTTTAGAAAAACCATCAGGCAATTTGTAGTCAACCATCACCATTACAGGTAAAGTAGCTTTATCTACATCGTACTTTCCGAAAGAAACAATAACCTGATTAGCCTTTTCTACTTTTGGATAGGCTTTGCCTTCACTAAAAGTAGGAGCAGTATTGTTAAATACCGTACCTGCTAATGATGCTCCTAAAAGGTTACGCGTATTATTAGCATTCTTATTAAAATCTTCCTTTGTCTGCGTACTATAGGCTTCATTAAAACCATCAGTCAGTTTTTTACGTAAATCACCTTGAATGGTATCAAGGTTAATACCTGCAACTTGCTTTTCTAATTCTTTTCCATAATCAGAAACTTTTAACTCTTTTCCTTGTTTTTGGTAGGCTTTAATCTTCGCCTTATTCACTTCGATTAATTTTTGATTATTGGAGATTCCTTTAGGATATTGCGTAATTGCAAAAACTAAAGCACATAAATTTAAAATCCCTAAAATGACTATCATTGCTCTTTTCACTAAAACCCTTCCTTTCTTTACCACCATCTGTTAGCTTTCCAGAAATTCAAAGCCTCAACCCAACCGCCATAACGTGATTTTGCGTATTGGTCGGCCACTTTATCTTGGTGAGCAGGAGATAAGTCACCGCCTAATTTATCAAGCGTTAATTGATATGCACCGTAAACGTTAGGGTTAGAAGGATTTCTGGCTTGATAGTTACCACCAGATTCATGCTGAACAATAAATTGGCGTGCTTCTTCTTCCTTCTTAGATAATTTCAAAGTAGACTTGCCACCTTTGCCACCGTTATCTGATCCCCCATTTTCAATACCTTCTTTAATGGTTTGTTGCGGATCTAACCATCCACCGCTTGCGTCGAAAGAGTGAGAAACGGCTTCATCAAAATCCTTAGTGGTGATACCTAGGTGCAGGTGTTCAGTATCACGAATACCGATAACATCCCCCGTATCGACTGTATCGCCAACCTCTACTTTAATATTGCTCCTCTGTGTAGCAAACTCTTGATAAACAATGCTTAAATTGTCGTCACCCTTGGTAACTACATACCACTCTAGTCCACCGGCATAATCAATTTTTACAACTTTGCCACCGTGAACTGCGTGAACTTCGCTACCGGGGTGATCACTTGACCCAAAATCGAGCCCGTCGTGGAAACCGTTTTGTCTAAATTCACCACCGGGATGAACACCAAATAGTTGCCCCCCTGCAAATGTTCCTTCACCAACATCAGGAAACGGCCAATCCCAAGTACCCGATACTTGCTTGTCTGAGTCTTCTTTTGCACATCCATTTTCATCGTTAGATGTATCTTCTTCTGTTTCTACCGTACCTAATGAACTTGAAATATCTTCCGCTCCATAGTACTTAGCTAAACCAGACTCGATATTAGCTTGGTATGCCGAAGCAGATCCACCTCCAAAATAATTACCAGCTTGTAGGTGACTTACATACTTACTAACGTCCTTACCAATCTTCTTTGTTTCTGAAACTGATCCACCAAGCATGTGACCTAAAATAGTAGCATAGGCATTAGCAAACTGTGCGTCATCCTTGAATTTAACAAAGTGGCCATCGCTTGTACCGTCCTCTTGAACGACACCACCATACTTTTCCCCACCAGGATTTCCTGCTAAAATAGCTGTCCAATCTCGATATTCAGCAATGGATTTCATCCCTGCCAAATCAGATTCAGATTTCCCGGCAACACCAAATTCAGCGTTCATTTGCCCGTAAATAATACCGGGGTCAATTCCTAATGTCTTACCAACTTCTTTAGCAATCTTCTTTGCCCGAGCTTGATAACCTTTAGGTTCACTCCATTTCATTTTGAAATACGGAACACCATTACTCCAAGCTTCATCAATCGAACCGGGTTTTAGAGAAGAACTGGATTTTGATGGGGAACTACTTGACTTTCCTATACCAACAGGTTCAGCGAAAGTAATATCATTGCTTTCGCCTTTATATGTTGAAAATTTACCTTTCACAACCCCCTTATTATCTCCCATTGAAATAACCTCAGTATCTTCACCATGCCAATCTTCTGCCAAAAAAAGGACGTGTGTAGAACTAGCAGCAATGTCTCCTGCCTTAGCGTTTTCCTTGCTAACTTCTTTGAAATTTTTATGCGCACCTTTTGCATCGGATGCCATAGCGCCTGATGACGGTGCAGGGTCAACACCCTTAACACCTGCCATAGTTAATACCAACGATACGAACGTAGAACAATCGATAACCTTACTGTCATCAACATCATCCGCAGACTGTGGGATGCTCCCATTTTTTCCATAATTTTTAATTGCACGGTCAAAACCGCCCAACTGGTACTTATCTTTAAATTTACCTACTAAACTTTCGGCAATTCCTACTATATCGCCCGTGCTTTCGCTTGTATCTTCTTCCGTATCTGTTTCGCATAATTCCCTAGCAGTACTTGATTCACCTAAGGCAAGTGCTGTTGTAGGTTGCGCTAGCGTAGTTCCAACCAATAAAAGTGAAAAAGATATACGGGATGCTAGTAATACTTTATTTTTTTCTTTGATAATCATGTTGTCCTAATCCCCCCTTTATCCAATTCGATATTCGTGCTGATAACAGAACTAATTCTGTCATAGTTGCGGTAAACAAAAAATACTCCGGGATATCTTTGTGATAATTGTCCTTTAGCAGTTGTTGGTAAATTATTAAACCACGGAACATTCACAAAATCATGATCCGTTAAGCCACCAATTATCAGCAAATCTTGAGCGTTTAATTGACCTGTAAAACGCTTAAAAGTTTCAGGATTTACCTTATCATTCCCTGACTCTTCAAAAACAACAACTTTACCAACGCCTCTTCGTTTCATAATATCTCTGTACTTGAGCAACATCTTTTCTTTGATGTCAACCGCATCTAATCCGTGAATAATAACGGATTCTCCTTCTAAAGCACGATTGACAACATAAGCCAGAGTATTAAGTAAAACTGCCCCTTTAACCCGTTTGTCATGAGATACACCTGATAAATCGTAATAAATATTTCGTTGGTCACGAGTATAAACATCAGGTAGTGTAGTCGTAGTATCAAATATCATCTTGTTCTTTTTAAATAAAGTATCCATTGTGCTATATAAGTAATCCGCCCTGTCATGAGCCTTTTCCCCATCTGCTTTACGCTTTGCTACATTATTCAGTAAAACTGGTAAAAATGCTTTCATTGTTGGAAATTTATCATGGTGTTCATCAGCTAAAATCTTTTGTGCCGAACGTGGATTATTTTCTGGATCGTCTGTGTAGATACCTGATCCCTTTGCATTGTTAATATACCAGTACAGTAATAAGCGATCTAATTCCGAACGATAGAATTTACCTTCATCTGTATCTTCATCAATACCGGCTAAGAGCATCATCATGTTAACTGTCTTCTCCATAGATGCTTCTGCATCGTCTTTAACGGTTTCTGGTGTCCCAAAAACTTCAAGGGGGTTAATAGATTCATGTTTCATATCGAAAACTAAGCTATCTGGCAAAATATATGAGTAGTTATTTAGCAAGATATGGTGAGTTCGTTTCCCGTAAATCCCTTGTTTCTTATCTCCCAACCACAGTGCTTTACCTAATACAGTGGCCATGGTTGATCCGCCAAATTCTAAGGGGCTTGGCTGAGTACCTAAATTGTCGAATTTAACATTTGCTGAAGTATCACCCGAAAAGATAACAGCATTTCGAATATTTGCGAGGTTCAAGCGAGCATATTGGTTAGGAATAATCGAGTTTATATCCCGTCCAATGTTTTCACCATCTTCGTCCGAAAATCCTGAACTAGGTAAGAGTAAGCGAGTGGCACTCACTGATAACATGGAAGAGGTATGCCTTGCATCACGTATAGGAGCATCAAATAAGTCTCTCAGTGTTTCTAATTGCAAACCGGTCTTACGAACGAGCATAACGCCTTTAAAAGCATCATTCTTGTATGCGTCTCGTAATTCTTCAAGAGCTAACTCGATATTTTCAGGACTAGAGGCTTTAACTATTAAAAGTAAATCCTCATCTACAATCGTTTCTTCTTTACCTGCTAATATACCTGCAAGCTGTAAATCACGTACACGTTGACTATTTTGATTTTTTTCTCTAGCATTGGTTGTTTCTTCTTCTGAATAGCCTTCTGAGTTTTCGTTAATACGATGTGAAATGATATCTTGTTCAGTATCCTTATCCATCCCATGTTGACGAGTAATAAAGATGAATTCTCCGTGTCTGATTGTATCTCTTGGAATAACATTATTTAACCAACCGATGGGAGCAGGATTATTCGTACCGTATTCAAACATTACATCAAAGACAGAGATGACGGTGTTCCTACCCACAAATAAGTAAGAGTCATCGTCAACATACCCAAATGGTGAGGTAAAACCAGCTTCCCCATTGAAACCCGTATCAAGTTTCCGCTTCAATTTTTCCATTCTTTTCTTGATTTTTTTACGTTCTTTTTTTGTCGTAACAGTTTCAAGCTCAGCTTCTAACTGCTTAATTTCAGCGGTGATTTCACGATTGCGCTTTTGCCTTTGTATTTCTTTTTCGGAATCAGTTAACTTGGCATCGTCTTTCTTTCCTAGAATCCCCCTTAAA
The DNA here is from genome assembly GCF_001435735.1 of Ligilactobacillus equi DSM 15833 = JCM 10991. Taxonomy (NCBI): domain Bacteria; kingdom Bacillati; phylum Bacillota; class Bacilli; order Lactobacillales; family Lactobacillaceae; genus Ligilactobacillus; species Ligilactobacillus equi. The sequence continues at coordinate 8,873 of NZ_AZFH01000120.1, read as the reverse complement.
ATACTATTTATCCCCTTTGTTACCTCATCTTTTTCTACCTTACTTCTTTTGTTAAACACTTTTTTCACGTCCTTTTACATATAAATTTCCTTAATGGCCTTCTTAAGTTCCGCACCCGATAAACGGTAGTAGCCAACAACTAAACCATTTCTAAACTGAATTTCTAAGCTATTCATTCTCTTTTGAAGAATTTCTAAAGAAGGAGCGGATAAAACCATCGTAGTTACAATTTTTTTATTATTAGAATCTCTAATTGATTTTTGGTAACGTCTATTTCGCTCAATAATCATTGCTTGCGTTGCGTTATCTGGTAATTCTAATTTGGTTGCTTCAACTCTAGTGATACCGACCGCCGTTGTTAAAGTAGTATCACGTTCCAAGTTAGCCAAAACATTTGCATCTAAATTAGCATATCTTTCTAGCTCATTATCAAAAGAAACTGGTGAATAAACCCCTGTTACTGAATACAACGCTAGATAGGTAATCCCGTCTGCAGTATCTCGTACTAAAACATCTTTAGTATCAACATTTTTAGCAAATCTAAATGGGCGTAACTTTTCAGGTGCAATAGTTCTTCCAAAACGATCAAATCTCCGTCTTAAAAAGTGAGTACTTACTTTGAATTGCATACCTTGACTAGGATTAACAAAGAACACTTGTAAAGCAATACCTATAATGCTCAGCATGAAAATAACTAAAGCAGGGATATTTTGTAGCAAAATCTCAGTGTACTTTGATCCTATGATAAAAACTACAAATACCCCTAATAGAACTACTACAAAAGACATGACAATAGTCCCCCATGTTGAAACTAAAACGTCACCTAAAGCTCCTATATGATCTGAAATAATTCCAAATCTTTTTAACATATCTGAACCTTTTGCTCTTAACGGGAATTTGTTACCACTATATGCGTACTCTTTTTGATTCTTTTCCATACCTAAACTTCCTCTCATATTTATGAAATTTGCACTAACCATTATTATTTTGGAATAAATACTTTTAAATAATATTTGTTAATAAAAAATATTATTTTTAGATATAAATTAATCCTAAGAAACAATTATTATTCCTAAATAATATTGGTTAATACAAATTAACAAAAAATAATTTGTATTAAAAATAAAAGGACAGGAGCGTCTTCCTCCTGTCCTTTTACTTAGTCACTAATCAGTGATAAAAACGGTTTTAGTTGTGCCATTTTCATCTGTATATTGACCGACATTTTCCCCAGTTCGTAAAATGCTATAAGTTTCACCATTAGGCAAAGTCTTATTGAACGAATTTCCGACAGCAGTACCGTTTGATGATACCTTGTAAATAGTATTCTCTTTATCAGAAGGCTCTTTTACACTTGTGGTACTTTCGGCGGTACTCGATGAACCATCGCTAGTCGTAGAGGATGAACCAGAAGTCGAGGATTGTTTGTCAGATTTTGACTTACTTTCTTTATTTAAATTTGAGTGAGATGTTGACGCTACAACTTCTGATTGTTGTTCTGACGATGTTAAGTTATGCAATACAGCATAACCGCCAATCCCAAGTCCACCAATGATTGCGATGGATGCAGTCACCTTCAGCAAGTTGCTAGCCCAAGAAGATGATTTCTTTTCGGACTCTGGTTTGTTTTCAACAGGCTTTTCACTTTCAGTTTGCGCTTGTAATTGTGCTTGTTGCATTTGTTGAACTTGCATCTGCTGTGTTTGAGCTTGCGCTTGTTGTTGCATTATCATATTTTGTTGCATTTCTTGAAAATTCTTAGCTTCTAAGGCCTGATACTTTTGCTTTTGCTCTTTGAGTTCATTTTCCTTAGCTCTAAGATTTTCCATAATTGCACTAATTTGTTCGTCCTTGTCCTTCAAGGCTTGCTCATGGGCTTCATTCATCTTAATGATTGAGTCATTTTGAGCATCAAGTTCACGTTGCTTCTTAGCATTTTGCGAAGATAATTCAGTGTTTTCTTCTTGTAGTTTCCGTGTCTTGTTTGCCACATTTGATGCCGTTTCAGCTTGTACTTCTTTTTCAAAAGTATCACGCAAGTTTTGCATATTTTCTTGCATAAGAGCAATTTTTAATTTAGCTTGCTTAACCTCATCTTGTGATTTTTCTTTTTCAGCCTCAAGAGCCTTATATTGCTCTGACTGATCAAAGTCAAATTGCTTGGCTAATTCTTCCAACTTCTTGATTTCTTTTGCGTTTTCTTTATCATACGCTTCTAAAATATCTTCAATTGAAAGATCATCTAACGCATTATTTACTGCTTTATTTTTCAACGCAACAACGTAGTCCTCATAATTTTGTTTATGTTTCTTACGTTCTTCATCATTTAAACGGGCGCTCTTAGCTTGATTAATCTCAATATTTTTGTTGAGCGCATCTAAGTTCTTAGAGTCAAATTCTGCTTCCAAACTGGGTTTCATTGAATCAACATATGCCCGTTTACGTTCGTCATACTCTCGTTGGTATTTACTTTGAATTTCTGCATTAGTTTGTTTTTGACGGATATCAATGTCTGCTAAAGACTCTTCTAATTCAGATTTTGCTTTATCAAGCATTTCTCGTAAATCAACGTTCTCTACTCTCGATTTAACTTCAAGATAACGATTGTAGACAGACAAAATTGTCTTGTACCACTCATCATTAACTCGATTTGAATATGCTGTAATTTCATCTAACAAGTGCCCCTTGATAAAGGGATCATATTCCGGTACAAAAGGCTTCCCTTCTGCTTGTTCAACCGCTTCGGTTGCACGTTTTAATAAAGTATTATCAAATTCTGGAATATTCTTAATGCTTGTGTCTACTACCTCTGGTTTAGTTTGTTCACGCTGTTCCTTACGACTATGAACTACTTCCTCAGTTGGTGTCTGTACTTCGTTTTCGCTATCTTTAACAGAATTACTTAGCAAATCGTCTAATTCGCTAGTTGCGTCTGTACTTGATTCAGGTGGTTCAGGCACTCCTACTGAACTAGATAATAGCTCTCCACCTTCAGGAGAAGAATAATTCTTCTCAAAAACAGCATCAATATCAGCATTTGCTAATTCTTGATTATCTAAGAACCAACCAATAAGTTCTGCCATATCTTCCAGAGTAAAACCATCTTGACTCTTCTCAGCATCCCCGCCAATTTCAATAAGTGCTTGACGGTTGATTTCCAAACCATCCCCATAATACTTAGTATCTTGATGGTTATAGACAACGAACTTAATACGTAAACTATTACCTTCGTCTTCAAGCGAGAAAACAATATCTTGAAAGACACTATCTAATTCTTCAATAATTGGTATCACAATGGCTTTGCTATCGCTAACCTTAACTAATTCAACACCTGCATCCTCAATGGCGTTTGTAAGCGCCTCATAACTTTCAGATGCAAGCCTCGAAATAAGCAAGCCATACTGTAAGTCTGATTTGCTCACGAAACCCCTTCTTTCTTAAAGCATTTGTTATTTTGTTGGAACAGAATCCCCAACGTTCTTGAATGTTGAAATAATTTGATCTGCACCCCAGTAAAGGAAAATTGCTCCAACAGCACCTGTAACGATACCTACAACGATCGCTCCCCAGTCTTTGGATTTCCCTTTACCTTTAAAGCCTTCCCAGAAATCTCCAACTCCACGGGCAATAAGGGCAAAACCGACAATTAAAAGGAGTAATCCTAACACCCACTTACCAACGTTATTAATTAATGACGTTGCATCTAACATTGGTAAAGTTGTTAAAGTAGTAGTTACGAATTCTGTAGTTAAAAAATTAACCATAAGTCAACCTCTTTTCTATAATTGAATTACCTTTATTTTACAATTACTTTTCCTTTTTTTCTAGTAGTGACAATAATTTTGTTGAAAAAAAGTTATTTTTTATTTTATTAAATTGCGAAAAAAATAATAACTAACGTTGATAACGCTTGATATTATTGACTTCTAACGATGTGGATTCTCGTGGGAATATTCCAAAATTAATACCATTTTTTACCTTGCCACTTGCTAGCATTACCACGGCCGTTAAAAGCATTGTCATTTTCAGGTATTCCTCCAAATTGATACCAAGAAGAGTTAACCCATGTTTTGATATAATCAACATCCGCTTCAAATTCAGAAAAGGCATTATTCAAAGCGATGTACCCCTTGTCTTGCGCTTGTAGTAAACGTACCGTACTTTGCCATATTTTAAGGCTATATCCCTTTTTTGTGCGTCTTGTTCCGAATTGATTCAAAATATCTGTTAATTGCAGTAAGAGTGATTTACACTCTTCACTAGCCTTCGAGTGACGAGGCTGTTTAAACTCGATTGAAGGTGAGTTGTAGGTATAAGCTAATTCATTGATTCGAGGAACATTTAAGTACGTATTTTGAAATGATCCTCTGCTATATTCTCCAAGCTCAACAATAACATTTTCAGGCATACCTACATTCGCACTAGGGATTAATTGCTCTACATCGGGAACTTCTGGTAATTCGATAAAATCAAACTTAAGATTATCTTTCCGCCAGTAGTTAGGATCAGATTCAAATAATTCTTTTGCCTCTACCAGTTCTTTGTAGATATCATCTACATAATCAGTTACAGGCCTACCGCTAGTATCTTTAGCGTAATCATCCGCCCACGATGAAACGTTGTTAAATGGGATTTTAGGGTAAAACTCCATTGCATCAGCTCGTTTAAGCAAACTGATAATCACATCACGATTAGGAGTGAAGGTGATAGTCGCTTTTTCGCCTTTACCCGTTACCTTGTAGCTATAAAGATTGCTACAGGGAACATTAGCATAACTGTTTAAAATCGACATAGTTTGCGACATTTTTTTTCGGTCAATCGGACTCTGATTTATTTTGCGAACAAATTTAGTCATAGCACTAAGATTGCTGAAAATTACAGATTTAGCTACCGACAGTTCATCGCTAACTTTGTCAATATTTTCTGCATCGTCATAAGTCAGAGAGGTTACCTGTCGCACTAAACTTTCTACTCGTCTAAGACCTCGATTGTAAGTTTCTCTCGCTTGCTTAATCATAGATTTTTCAAGAGTGACTGCGGGCATAGCTACTCGTCTTAAGTCGTAATTAATCACAGTTATATCCTCAGTTATTCTAGAACCTTCTTGCAAGCGTAAAAAGTTACGGACAGAGTTTCTCCAAATTCTAACTTCATGGTCATTATTTTTCTTGTCGCTTTTTGCGTTTAGGAGTTCTGTCTTTAGCGCAATAATATCCTGAAAAAGTGATAGCTCCTCTGCTACTAAACTTGCATATTTACTTGATGATGCCATTAATTAACCTCGTTTCCCTGCCATTTTTCGATATAAATCATTAATCCCTTGGGCGTCTTTTGGACGAGCAGGGACATTTGCATTATAACAGTTTTGGAAGGTTGATAGCATTGATCGGTAAAGGTAATTTTGTAAATTAGATACTTTTCCAGAGCGCAAGCGGTTATATACGCTTCTCAAAGTTTTAGCAACTTCATCTTGTACAGATTGATCTTCAAGGAAAATGTCGCATGATAGTGTTTTTTCAACATAAGCTTTGGCATTCATGATTGTTTTGACGGTAACTTCTAATTCTTCCATGGATGTAGACCATAATTTAATCAAGTTAATAGTTTCTGGACGTAGTGGGGTTAACCCGCCTTGTTGGTTACTCATAAAGCTTGTAGCATGTTCCAATAAATCTTGATTTTGCAGTCTGATTTGTTCTTCGGTGAATTGTGGCACAGAAGAAACTGATTTTTGATTTTGTGTTTTGGCAGAATCTCCCTTAGTATCTATATAGTATCTATTAGTATCTAAATTATCTAGATATAGATAGAGTTGGTTTTGCAAACTTCCTTGATTTACCGGCATTTCTGGGAGTTTGTTTTTTAAACTTCCTTGATTTACCGGGGTTTCTTCGGAAGTTTGTTTTTTAAACTTCCTTGATTTACCGGGGTTCTTTGGAAGTTTGTTTTTTAAACTTCCTTGATTTAACAATGTTTTCTCTGTATTTTCGACAGAATTAATGCTGTTTTTTTCTGTAAAGGGTGTTTCTTTTTCTAGGAAAATTTGACTGTCAGAAAAATCTGATGCAGTTGGTTCTGGGAAAATTTGACTATCTTTTGCTCCGTTAGCAAGGTGGTACTGATAAACAGCTTCTTGTTCCTCTAAGCTTAATAAAGCCAATTTTTCTCGATTATCGATGAAAAAGGTGTCTTTTTCAGTTACCTCTGGGCGGAGTAAGTATAATCGGGATGCTTGGTTAGCTTGTCGTTCTTGATAAAGTAAACCGTGATTCATCAATTCTTGTTTTACTTTAACTGCCTTGTTACGTTTGCATCCCAACAGATTTTCGAATTGTTTGATTGTGTACACGAAGTAAATTCGTCCTTGTTTATCAACCCAACCATTTTTGGCAGAGTAGTTTTGCCGATCCATTAAAAACCCATAAGCAACTTTTGCGTGAACAGACATATCTTTGTATTTGGGACTAACGAAAAATACATCTAGAAGTTTTTTGAATTTTTCTCCGTATGTTGCTTGAACTGTATACGCGTTAGTTAAAACTGATTTTTTCATAATTTTCCCTACTTTCTATTAATTCTTATTTTTTTAAAACACGAAATAATATTAGTTGTTAATTTATAACAACAAAAAACATTAAATCTTATTTAGAAATAAATATTGTTATTTAAAAATAAAATCATTGCCTTTAAATGTTAATTTATCACTATTAACAACAAGGGCAATATGTGACAGAATTTTAACATCTCTTTTGTTGACTAAAAAAGTCATAGCGTGTAAGATGGTTGTAGTGGGATGATGTAACATCCCTTTTAAAGAAAAGTCCGAGAACAACTAGCGGACTATAAAATAGTTAGCAATTAAAATGTGAGACATGCGTGAGGCATGCGATTCTACCAACTGCTATTAGCAAATTAGCAATTGAATATTTGACTGTGTTACTAGCGGTTGAATATATGATTGTATTATTGGCAATTGGATATTTGATTATTACTAGCAATTGAATATTTAGTTGTGTTACTAATTTAGTTGTGCTACGTGCAAGTTATTGACCTTGCGAATAGATGATTTTCTATTGATTCTGTGGTGAGAATCAATAGTTTTGATTGCGAGTGGTATCGTAATCATGCAACGTATCTTACTGTGGTGGTAAAACGTTGTTTCTTTTGATGAAATTTTGGTCTGGCTGTTTTCAGCCAGATTTTTTTTGACCCAAAAACTTCTTTGTTATTTCAATATAATCATACACTTTATGTAAAATTAAGACAATTACTTTTTTAAATATATATATAATCGGAAAATATAATAATATATATATTCAGATTATTTTTTTAAAATAGAAATAAAAAATATTTATTTTTAAAAACGCTGTTATATAGCCTCTTTTAACTACTTTTTCTAAAAAAATACAAATTAAAACGATTATTTTTTTTATTTTTAATTGTAAGTATTGTAATTCTTTTTAAAGTCGTGTTATTATCAACATATACACGAATAACAAATAACGAAGAAAGAAGGAAAAGTGTATGAGTAAAAAGTTTCTTTCTCCAACTACTGAATTGGTAAATCGTAAAAAGATGTACCACTCAAAAAAAGGTTGGATGGTTGCGGGTATTACTACCGCAACAGTTACAGGGATGGTTCTTTTAGGAACTGTCAATGTTGCTAATGCGGATGAAGCTACCGGAACTACAGGAGGTGCTACTTCTTCTGAAAGTGGTAACGGTGCTACTACATCCGCTAATGTCACAACTCCATCAGCAAACACTACTGCGGTTACTACTGCTAGTGGTTCTACTAATAATGGGGATGGCTACAGTGTTAACGTTGATAACTCCGGCTTACAAAGTGCGGTAGAAAAAGCAACTGCAACCGGTGTTCAAGTTACACAAGGCCAAACTACTTCATCTACTGTTACTGCAGATCAAGCGCAAAGTGCTGTTGATAGCATTGGAAATAGCTACAAGCAACAAACTGCACAATTACAAGAAGCTACAGCTAAACAGGAAGCTAAGAATAAGGCTTATGCAACAGATACTGCTGATGCGTCCGCTACAAATGCTTCTAACAAAGCTAAGGTTGACAAGGCTGTGCAGGACTTCAAAAACGTTGGTGGTAAAGTAAAGGAAAACACGGCTGAAAACAAGAATACAGTTGCTACAATTGATAACTACGACAAAGTTAAGGCTGATGTTAATGCTAAGACTGACACTGTAGTTAATACTTTAGAAAAAGCAACTGCACAAAAAAATGCCGAAAATAAAGTTAAAGCTACGGTTGGTGATGCGTCTGCTAAGTTAGATGAAGCTGTCAATAGTGCTAAGCAAGTTTTAGGCGAAAGCAACGTACATCAAACAGATGATGTTAGTGCAGGTAAGGTAACATCCGACAGTGCAGAACAGATCTCAAACAAAATTGAATCTGACTATGCAAGTCAAATCAAAAACATTACCACTACGGTTGAAAAAACCAAATCAGCAACAGAAGCTGTTGGTAGTATTGACAAGTCAAAACTTGAACAGGCTGTAAAAAATGCGCAAGGTATTTTAGGAAATGACAACGTTAAACAAGGTGAAACACAAAAAATCACCGCTACTGTAGATAATTACAAAGATGTTGTTACTAATGTACAGCGTGATTATAATCAACAAGTGAAAACCATTAATGATACAGTGGCTAAGTATCAAAGCGACAAAGCTCAGTACGATAAAGACTTTGCAACTTATAAAGAAAAGTTAGCTGATTACGTTAAGAATAAACTTGGCGGAGATTGGTCTGCTTCACAAATCGAAAATCTTATTAAGAATGCTCAAGGTAACTTAACTTACTTGTCATCAGGTAACAAATTTCTTAGTGCAGATTTGTCTGGGTTAGA
>NZ_AZFH01000119.1:0-1120 GCF_001435735.1 Ligilactobacillus equi DSM 15833 = JCM 10991 | reverse complement strand
CTTTTTTACGATTCTTAACTGTTTTAAAGACAACTTGAATTTCAAAAGTCCCATCAGCTTTTCGCTTAATTTTGGTGGTAACAATCTTTGCACTTTTCATATTTTTGATATTTTCTACCACTTGAACAACGCCGTAATCTTGTATTTTTAGATGATGTGCAGAAATAACTTGAGCAATACCATTTGATGGCAAAGAAACACAACGTTTACTTTGCCAAGGACGCAAATAGTTTAAAGAACCTTTACGATACCAAGATTTGTGTTTGCGGTTATTCCCATGCACGTTTTTACGATAGTTTTCTTTATCTTCTGCGGACATTTTGGCAGATTTTTTCAACACTTTTCGGTATTCACCGAAATTGGTTAATAAGCTTACTAAAAATTCATCTCGTAAAGCTTGCGAGTGAATACCAACTTTTTTCCCATCCCATTTATCTAAAGAATAAAAATCCTTCAGGATTTTAGGAATTAATACATCTTTCGCTAAGGCAACCTTAGTTTTTTTGGTTGTTGGAAAAGGGCGGTTAAGGTGTTTACGACCGTAGGTCTTTTCCAAGTACTTAACAATATAGTTGTATACTTTGTTTTCAACCGCAATATTTTGTTGAAATTTAGCTACCAAGTCATCAGTAACAACCAAACGATAGCGTCTAACTCTTAAATATTCAGTTGTCTTTGGTAGCTTAATCATATATTTCACTTTCCTCTACTAGTTTTTTGATTACGGATATATTCTTTGATAAGTTCTTCAGAACGTTCACTTACTGTACAAGCAAAATAGCTTGGTTGCCATAAATGCCCACCCCATAATTGTTTTTTTAGCTCAGGGTGATGCATAAATAACATACGTGCAGACACGCCTTTATAGCCTTTCATCATTGAAGAAAGGGAATTTTTAGGGCTTGCATCAACCAACATGTGAACGTGATCGGGCATAATCTCCATTTCCAGTATTTTCCCGCCAAATTGTTCAGTCATACTAATCAGTAGTTGTTCTAATTCCTGTTTGATAGGTCCGACTAAAACATCTTTACGATATTTGGTTACTAATATTAAATGATATTTCAAAGAATATACGCTTGTTCTACTGTAGTTTAATTCCTCAGAATGTGCTTGCATA
>NZ_AZFH01000118.1:0-366 GCF_001435735.1 Ligilactobacillus equi DSM 15833 = JCM 10991 | reverse complement strand
TGGTATGCTTTTAAGTCAATGCTTGAATACAAGTGTAACTGGTATGGTAAACAATTGGTGATTGTAGACCCTAAAAACACAAGTCGTATTTGTTCTGATTGTGGTAAGAAAAATCATGAATTTGATGGTTTAACACAATCACAATGGCTAGGTACACGTAACTGGACGTGCCCTTATTGCCACAAAAACCACGATAGAGACATAAACGCTAGTTTAAATATTTTAAATCGTGGTTTAAATCAATTAAATATCCAGTAGGCTAGGAACTAGCCTTGGTAAGATAGCTAAGTTCTGTGAGTTGGGTTTTGGCATACCATATAACATCCTAAACACTACTTAGTGTTCCCAGAAACCCGTCACTTTAGT
>NZ_AZFH01000117.1:0-7533 GCF_001435735.1 Ligilactobacillus equi DSM 15833 = JCM 10991 | reverse complement strand
TAGCGCCGAGAGTAGTTGGGAGATCGCTCCCTGTGAGGGTAGGACGTTGCTGTGCAACTTATGAAAGTCACTTTGGTGGCTTTTTTTGTACCTAAAACCACCCGTCCTGTTGACTTCAAAAGGATGGGTGGTTTTATAAACTCGATTAATGTTCAATGACAGTTAATGATATACTTTGTGGAAAATCACATCTCAAAGGCTTGACGACTGGCAAAATTAATAACAGTTACTAAACCAATACCAATTAGTCCAACGAAGAAATCGCCTCCCAGAGCAACTTGAATGCTGATATCGGATAAGGCACCGGAAATAAGTGGTTCAGTAAAGGAGGCAATAGCGCCAAAGAAATAGAAAATTCCGGTCACAAATCCGCGTCGAGTAGGGTAAAGTTTCATGAAGACCGTTAAACCAGTTTGCATAATTCCTCCGGCAGCTGAAAAGCCAAAGAGCAGACTAGCAATGTGAGAAAGTAAAGGTGTATGACTCAAGAGAATAATTCCGAGTGCTAAAGTAGCTAAAATATTCATTATAATTAGAATTGGTCCTTCACTAATATTACGATTTAAGAAAATGTACAAACAAAGAACTCCCAAAATGGAACCAACGCTATAAAGTGATAGGAGCAAGTGAGCTTGTGTCGTGTTGAATCCCGCAACCTTTTCACCAAAAAGGGTAATCCATTGGGTAAACCAAATCATAAGTGCCATGGAAGTGTAGCCGTATAAAACTAGGGCTCCTGTAGCAATAATCCGTCCCAAATTACTTTGTTGTCTCTGTTCAATTTTTTCTTGGGTATTTTTCTCATTTTGGTATGGTTGTGGAAATTTTAAAGGTATTAAGAGAATGGCATTTAAAATTAGTAGGACCACCATGGAGATAAAAGACCAGCCAAACCATAAATTTGCTCCATGAATAGCTGCAATTAGGAGAGGCAAGATAAATTCACCCACTGAAACAAAAGCTTTGATAAGCACGGTTGCTTGTCCATTACCATCATTTAATTCTACCAAGGTTGTGTAAGTTCCGGCATCTAACGCAGAATTAGCGATTCCGGCAAGAATTGCGCAGAAGTACGCAAAAATGATGCTTTTTGTAGAAACTATACCAATTGCAAAAAAGAGATAACAAGCCATTCCTAGATAAACAAAGAATTTACGACTTAATTTATCAGAAAGGTATCCAGTAATCAGATAGGCTAATAACCGTCCTATTCCAATTCCTGAGATAACAAAAGAAACCATCTTGAGGCTAGTTGACCAGTAATCGCTTAGCGTTGTCATATTTTGTGCAAGAATAATTAAGCCAAAACCGTGAATAATATAATTGAGATAGAGGCTGAAAACTAAGCGAAAACGCATGTTTTTGGAGAGTATTTGATTAGTCATTAAATCGGTCCTTCCACTATAGATTGTGATATATTTATCAAAGTTTACATTATAAATATAAAACGTTTTCTTTAAAAAATCTAATTGAGAAAGTTAAAGAATTGATAGAAAAAAGTTATAATATTAATAATTTTAAATAAAAAAAGCCACCTAGAGGTGACTTGAGAGTTAAAGAATATTTTTACGCTTTAAGAACCAATAGAGTATTAGCATCAAGGAAACAAGGATACCACTAACCAAAAGCCAAGCAAGGGGTAGCTTCATAAAAGGGAGGTCCACGTTCATACCATAAAATCCGGTCCCAATTGTGGGAATTGTCAGGATGATTGACCAACCAGTTAAAAATTTCATAGTGTCGTTTAGGTTATTATTCAAGATATTATTTGAAGTCCGTGAAATTTTTCCGGTCACATCATTGGCAATTTGCACGACGCGAGAAGCTTGTTCCATTTCAATCAAAATATCGTCCAATTTTTCTTGGGATTCTTTGGTAATTTGAAGTGTCAATGGCGTATGGCGCAAGTCTTCTAACATCATCAAGTTAGTTTTAATACTAGAAGAAAGGTAAATCAAACTTTTTTCAATTTGGGCTAATTGTAATAAGTCGTGGTTAATAATATGACCATTTAACTTACGATCCAAGATATTACGTTCATTATTAATTTTATCTAAGGCTTGGTTAAAGTAGTTCGTGGCATGCAAGAGGAAGGTCATGATAAATTCGGTCGCGGTTGAAACTTCTTTAATGCGGTCAGCCTTAAACTTTTCAAAAACATAGGCAGTTTCATCATTGTGGAAGGTGAAGACCGTTGTACCTTGCAGTAAGAAGATAATTGGACGCGTAGTAAAGTGCTCGACTTCTTTATTGGGCCAAATGGGCACATCATAGACAATCAATTCACTTTGGGTGTGGACATCATAATCATAGTGAGGACGCTCATGGCGGTCCGAAATATAGTTTAAAATCGCGGGGGTTAAGCGAAAAAGACGCTTTAACTGGCGAATATCACTTTCGTTAAGTTCGTTAACATCATACCAAGAATAGTTGAGGGTAGCTTTACCATTAATTTCTTGACGCGTAATCACAATTATCACCTCTCGTAATCAAATTAAGTACTTACCATATTTTAACACAAAGCCCCCCTAATTACTGGAAATTAGGGGGGTATTTTACATACTAGTAGTAGAACGAATAACCTTTACTGGCAGCTCATAACGCTTTTGTTTCAGTGGCTGATGGGGGTCATTAATTCTTTCTTGAAGTAAAGTAACCAAAAGTTTAGCAATTTCCGGAATAGGTTGAGCAATGGTTGTTAGTTCAGGGTGGTAAGTTTGAAGAAAGTTGGTGCCATCAAACCCAACCACCTTTACATCTTGGGGTACCTGCAGACCCATTTGTTGGGAAATTTGAATTACGAGTAAAGCGGTTAAGTCATCAGTACAGACAATTCCATCTACCGTGTGTTTCTGTAAAATTTCTTTGATGATAGCCTTTTTGACCGCAGCAGATTCAGAATAAGCTACCGAATGAACATGGCGAGTTAAGCCGACACTGTCAATAAAATCGAGATACCCCTCTAAACGTGAATTAGTGGGATGAAGGTTGTTGGCAACATTTGCACTACCTAAAAAGAAGATATGACGGCAACCTGCTTGATAGAGTTCACTAGTTGCTAGACGTCCCCCGGAGAAGTTGTCACAAGAAACAATTGGAACTTGATCAGATAAGTTACGGTCAAATGCTACAATTGGCAGTCCTGATTTATTGTAGTCTTCAATGCCTAAGTTGTGAGTTCCAGCAATAATCCCATCAACTTGGTTGGCTTGTAACATTTTAAGATAGTTTTTTTCTTTTTGCGCATTGTAGCCAGCATCGCATAAGATTAATTTATAATCATCAGCAAAACAGGCTTTTTCAATTTCTTCAATTAATTCAGCGAAGAATGGATTGGTAATGGTAGGGAAGATAACCCCAATTAGCTTGGTTGCCTTTCCGTGTAGGGAACGCGCCAAAGAGTTAGGTTGATAATTGAGTTCTTCCATGGCTGCAAACACTTTGGATTTAGTTTTTTCGCTGAGGTAACCGTAATTATTGATAACCCGTGAAACAGTGGTGGCAGAAACGCCAGCTTTTTTGGCTACGTCAATTAATTTTGGTCGCGTCATATTATCACCTAGATTCCTTGAAGTGGCCAGTAAGTTCCAGTGAAGTCAAGAGCAATTTCTGAAGTCAAAGCAATTTGTTGATTATCTGGCTGACTGAAGAAGCGACCAGTAATCACGTGGCGCCCACCGTTAACAAAAATTTCAAAGAGGGAACCGTCAATAAAGATATCGAGTTCTAAGCGGTTAGCCTGGTCAAAGTTAACAGTGCGAGTGGTACCATATTCTTCGTTAAAAGAAATCCCGGTGTGTGCACGATCAACTGTAATGTAACCATGGTCCTGCGTTGAAAAATCAATTTTCAAGCTTTGGCTAGCGTCTTTATTTGCAGCTAGGTGAAGGCTTCCGCTTTGGTTAGCATCTAAATTAAGTTTGAGTTCGTAGTGCTTACCTGCTTGATAGACTAATTGTTGGCGTTGATTGTAGTTGGCTTCGGGGCGTAAAACCGTCCCGGCTTGGCGCAAGTCAGCCATGGCAGGTACAGGTTGTTGTATCAATTTACCGTCTGCATCCAAACTTAAGACTTTGACTTGACTAAGGCAACCGGCCCAGTTTTCGCTATCGCTAGGGTAAGCTAAGTCAGGCAAACCAACCCAAGAAATCGCGTAAGCCTTACCGTTAGGAGCGTTAAAGGCTTGTGTAGCGTAAACATCAAAACCATCGTCAAGGTTAATAGGTGCTTTTTGTTGGGTTTGAAGTTTACCGGCATTAAATTTAAAGTGTTCACCAGCAACATACATATTAGGGTAGATGTTTTGATAATCTGCTACTTCGTGCTCAAGCCCTTGCGGACAAAAAATTAAGACAGGTTTGTCATCAATAAAGACTAAATTTGGACATTCAATCATGTATCCCATAACGTCATCTGTAAAATCAACATAGCCGAGATCTTGCCATTTTTCCAAGTCCTTAGATTTAAAGAGGGCAACTTTTCCAGAAAGGGTGGTTTTATCTTGAGCCCCTAAAATTACGTAGTACTCACCACGATATTTTAATAATTGAGGGTCGCGAAAATGTTCAGTTACATGTTCAGGAGCTTCAATTAATGGCTTAGGGAGTTTAGTAATTTTCCCATTCTTATCTAACCAAGCACCGTTTTGGTAGGAAATTCGTTCCCATTCTTTAGTACGCACGTTGCCGGTATACATTAAAAGTAATTTATCATCGATGACAGCAGCCGAACCAGAGTAGGCACCATGACTATCGAGCGGTGTATCTGGTGCTAAAGCTAAACCTAAATTGCGCCAGTGAACAAGGTCATCACTTACCAAGTGCATCCAAGATTTGAGACCGTGAGCAGCTCCAAATGGGAAGGACTGATAAAAAACATGCCATTGATTATTATAGTAAGAAAAACCATTAGGATCATTTAAAAGTCCTGATTGAGGACGAATGTGGTAGGCCATTTGGTATTGAGAATTAGCTGCTTGAGCTTGAAGCTGAAGGAGTTCTTGTGCACTCCATTCTTCATAGGGTTTATAACGTAGTTCAGTGGTCCATTCCATAGGTTAATTCCTCCTTGAAAAAGTTATTAGATTAATCATGAAAACGTTTATATATCCTCTTTAATTTTAAGTTATTCTCAAATTTATGTCAAACGTTATCAGAAATTGATAATCAGAAAAATCTAGAATAATAATAAAAAGTATGTAAATTTAGAAAAAAATAATTTTTTTATGCTAAACGATTGACATATTTTAAGAATGCGTTATCATAAAAATGTAGCTAAGAGAAATCGGTTACAAGAAATTATATTTGTTATGTTATTCAAAATGAAATTTTGTAAAGGAGTGTCAATTATGGCAATGGATTATAAAAAAGTTGCAACCGATGTCATTAATGCCATTGGTAAAGACAATATGGTCGCTGCCGCTCACTGTGCGACGCGGCTACGTTTAGTACTTAAAGATGACAGCAAGATTGACCAAGCCGCCCTTGACCGTAACGATGGGGTGAAGGGGACTTTTAAGACAAACGGCCAATACCAAGTTATTATCGGACCTGGGGATGTTGATTTCGTTTATGACGAATTAATCAAGCAGACAGGGTTATCAGAAGTTTCGACTGATGATTTAAAGAAAATTGCTGAGTCTAACAACAAGCCAAATCCGGTAATGGCCTTTATTAAGCTCTTGTCAGATATCTTTGTTCCAATTATTCCTGCTTTGGTTGCAGGTGGTTTGTTGATGGCCCTCAACAATTTCTTGACAGCGGCAGGATTATTCGGACCTAAGTCCTTAGTTCAAATGTACCCTAATATCAAGGGTATGTCTGACATGATTCAATTGATGTCAGCAGCGCCGTTTATCTTTATGCCAATTCTAGTCGGGATTTCTGCTGCTAAACGTTTTGGGGCTAACCAATTCTTAGGAGCAGCCATGGGGATGATTATGACCACTCCTGACTTGTTAGGCAAAGATCATTTCTGGAATTTGTTTGGTCTTCACGTTGCACAAACGAATTATGCTTACCAAGTTATTCCAGTGTTGGCTGCCGTTTGGATTTTATCTGTCTTAGAAAAATTCTTCCACAAGCGTTTGCCTTCTGCGGTTGATTTTACGTTTACACCTTTGCTTTCCTTGATGATTACTGGGTTCTTAACCTTCACAATCGTTGGTCCAGTGATGAAGACTGTCTCAGACTGGATTACTAACGGCTTTGTATGGTTATACGATACGACCAGTTTCATCGGGATGGGGCTCTTTGGTTTAACTTACTCAGCTATTGTTATGACTGGTTTACACCAAAGTTTCCCAGCAATCGAAACCCAATTAGTAACAGCCTTTGCTCAAGGCAAGGGTGCTGGGGACTTTATCTTTGTTACTGCTTCGATGGCTAACGTAGCTCAAGGGGCTGCAACTTTTGCCGTTTGGTTTATTACGAAAGATAAGAAGATGAAGGGTCTTTCTTCATCAGCCGGGGTTTCTGCTTTACTTGGGATTACCGAACCAGCTTTATTCGGGGTTAACTTGAAGTACAAGTTCCCATTCTTCTGTGCTTTAATCGGTTCAGGAGTGGCTGCAACTTTTGCCGGCTTAGTTCGTGTTGAAGCTGCTTCTATGGGATCTGCTGGTTTCTTAGGATTCTTATCCATTTACCCTAAGTCAATTCCAATGTACATTGTGGCTGAATTAATTTCCTTCGCTGTAGCCTTTGCTTTGACTTACCTTTACGGTCGCAATCGTATTGCTGCGCTGGAAAATGTATCTGCAGTTGAAACTACAGCTGATGTAGCTCCAGAAGTTGCTCAAGCACAAACAGAAGTTGCCCAAGTTGCTGGTGTGGCTGACGAAGATGTTTTAGCCCCAGTTGCTGGTCAAGTAGTAGATTTATCTCAAGTCAATGATGATGTTTTCTCAACTAAGTTAATGGGTGATGGAGCTGCTATTGTTCCAACTAATGGTGAAGTCTTTGCCCCAGTGGATGGTGAAGTTACCGTTGCTTATGAAACTAAACATGCTTATGGTTTGAAATCAGATGATGGTGCGGAAGTTTTAATTCACATCGGAATTGATACGGTTAATTTGAAAGGGCAATACTTTGAAAGCTTTGTGACGCAAGGTCAAAAGATTAAGAAGGGTGACAAGCTAGGTACCGTTGATTTAGACGCAGTCAAAGCTGCAGGTTACGACACAACGGTGATGGTGATTGTAACTAACACACCAAACTACACTAGTGTAGGTCACGTTGCTGGTCAAGTGAACCATGGTGATAATTTAATCGGGCTTTCAAAATAAGCTTGGCGAACAGTCTAGTTTGAGCTAGGCTGTTTTTCTTTACCAGGAATTAAGGAAATAGTCGCAAAGAAAGAAAAGAATCTTCACAAAAAGGTCATAAATTCACGGTATCTTATAAACATAAGCTAATAACACAAAATAACTTTTTCATAATACTTCTCCCAAGTCGCTAGGTTCCCCAATCTAGCGACTTTTTTATCACAGGGGCAAGAAGACTCCCGAACTTTGTTCGGGTGATGAATTGCCCC
>NZ_AZFH01000116.1:344-4067 GCF_001435735.1 Ligilactobacillus equi DSM 15833 = JCM 10991 | reverse complement strand
GAAGCTGTAGAAGCAGTAAACAAGACCGGTTTAGAAGACTCAATCACAGCAGGTGACAAGTTATCCGAAGACGGTAACGTAACTACCGATGACGGAACAGAAGTTCCTGTAGACCCAGCGGACAAGGAGGCTTTAGACAAGGCCCTTGCAGCCGGTAAGGCAGTGGACAATAATCCATCCGCAAGCCAAGCAAATGTGGACGCAGCGAAGAAGGCAATTGATGACGCAATGAATGCCATCAAGAACAAAGCTAACCAAACTAGCGCTCAACCAACTGACGTTCAATCTGTGAAGGATGCCCAAGGTACAGCAGTTACAGGTAAGGCAACGCCAGGCTCAACAGTGGAAGTTAAAGACCAAGACGGTAACGTTTTAGGCACAGCTGAAGCTGATAAAGATGGTAACTTTACAGTGCCAGTATCAGGCGATGTATCAGGTGACTTGCACGTAACAGCGCAAGAACCAGGTAGGAAGGCAAGCGAAGCTGTAAAAGCAGTAGACAAGACCGGTTTAGAAGACTCAATCACAGCAGGTGACAAGTTATCCGAAGACGGTAACGTAACTACCGATGATGGAACGAAAGTTCCTGTAGACCCAGCGGACAAGGAAGCCTTAGATAAGGCCCTTGAAGCCGGTAAAGCAGTGGACAATGATCCATCCGCAAGCCAAGCCAATGTGGACGCAGCGAAGAAGAAAATTGATGACGCAATGAAGAACATCAAGGACAAAGCTAACCAAACTAGCGCTCAACCAACGAATGTTCAAGCTGTGAAGGATGCCAACGGAACTAACGTAACAGGTAAGGCAACGCCAGGCTCAACAGTGGAAGTTAAAGACCAAAACGGTAACGTTGTAGGTACAGCTAAAGCTGATGAAAATGGTAACTTCACAGTGCCAGTATCAGGCGATGTATCAGGTGACTTGGCCGTAACAGCCAAAGAACCAGGTAAGCAAGTTAGTGCCGCTACTCCAGTAGAAACACCTAAGGTTGACAAGTCAGCACTCGAAACTTCAATTGAAAAGGGTGATGCTGTTCAAGATGCTACACAAGCTGAAAAAGATGCACTTGATAAAGCACTTCAAAAGGGTAAAGATGTACGCGACAACCCTGCTTCAACCCAAGCTGACGTTGATAAGGCACAACAAGATATCGAAGATGCTCTTAACCGTATTAACGGTAAGAGTGTGGCTCCATCTGATGTTAAGGTATCTGACAATGGTACAACCGTAACAGGTAAAGCCGCTCCAGGTGCCGAAGTCGTAGTAGCCGACAAGGATGGCAACGTTCTTGGAAAAGCTACTGCTGACAAGGATGGTAACTTTGAAGTTAAGTTATCAACGCCACAAACGAATGGTGAAAAATTAGCTGTTTCCGCTAAGGAAGAAGGTAAAGATCCAGCTGCAACTACAGCCGTAGCACCTAAGGTTGACAAGTCCGGCTTACAAAGCGCAATTAAGGATGGCAATGAAGTTGCTAATACTTCTAAAGATGACATTGCTAACTTAGAAGAAGCTTTAGATAACGGTAATGACGTAAATGAAAAAGCTTCTGCAACTCAAAAAGAAGTTGATGATGCTAAGAAGGCTATCGAAGATGCCCTTAACCGTATTAACGGTAAGAGTGTGGCTCCATCTGGCGTTGAAGTAGCTGACAATGGTACAACCGTAACAGGTAAAGCCGCTCCAGGTGCAGAAGTCGTAGTAGCCGACAAGGATGGCAACGTTCTTGGTAAAGCTACTGCTGACAAGGATGGCAACTTCGCAGTTGAATTATCAACGCCACAAACGAATGGTGAAAAATTAGCCGTTTCCGCTAAGGAAGCTGATAAGCAACCAGCGACAACTACAGCCGTAGCACCTAAGGTTGACAAGTCTGGCTTAAACCAAGCAATCGCTGACGGTAAGGAAGCAACGCAAGGTGACAACTATGCTCAAGCAAACCAAGCTGATAAGGACGCCTTAGATAAGGCACTTGAAGCAGGTAAGCAAGTAACAGCTAACCCAGCTGCAACTCAAGTTGAAGTAAACAATGCTAAGAAGGCTATCGAAGATGCCCTTAACCGTATTAACGGTAAGAGTGTGGCTCCATCTGGCGTTGAAGTAGCTGACAATGGTACAACCGTAACAGGTAAAGCCGCTCCAGGTGCAGAAGTCGTAGTAGCCGACAAGGATGGCAACGTTCTTGGTAAAGCTACTGCTGACAAGGATGGTAACTTTGAAGTTAAGTTATCAACGCCACAAACGAATGGTGAAAAATTAGCTGTTTCCGCTAAGGAAGCTGATAAGCAACCAGCGACAACTACAGCCGTAGCACCTAAGGTTGACAAGTCCGGCTTGCAAAGCGCAATTAAGAACGGTACTGAACATGCAAACAAGGTTCAAGACGATATTTCTGCTTTAGAAAAGGCTCTTGACAACGGTAAGAAGGTTGACGCAGATGCTTCAGCTAGTCAAGCAGAAGTTGATCAAGCCCAAAAGGCTATCGAAGAAGCAATTGCAAATACTACTGGTAAGAGTGAAGCGCCATCTGGTGTGAAAGTTTCCGCTAATGGTACAAGCTTAACAGGTAAGGCTAAGCCAGGTGCGACTGTAACCGTAACAGATAAGGCTGGTAACAAGCTTGGTACAGCAATTGTCGATGAAGATGGTAACTTTACTGTTACTTTTGCTGAAAAACCACAAACTAATGGTGAAGAATTAGTCGTTACTGCTCAAGAAACAGGTAAAGACGCTGCTTCTGCAGCAGCAGTTGCGCCAAACGTTGACAAGGCTAACTTACAAGCTGCAATTGATGAAGCTAAGCAATTCCAAACAACGGATGTTTACGCTAATGCTGCTCAGGCAGATAAGGATACGTTGGCTAAGGTCTTGATGAATGGCCAAGCTGTGATGGTTGATGCTGCAGCTAGCCAAGCGGAAGTTGACGCTGCGGAACAAGCTATCCGTAGTGCAATGAAAGCAATTCAAGACAAGGCAAACCAATCAAGTGCTGCCCCAGCTAATGTGAAGGTTTCTGAAAATGGTAGTCAAGTAACAGGTGAAGCTACACCAGGTGCAACTGTGACAGTGGCTGATAAGAATGGTAACGTTCTAGGAACGGCCGTTGCTGATGCAAATGGTAACTTCGTAGTTGTCTTAACGACACCACAAACAGCAGGTCAAGAATTAGCAGTTACCGCTCAAGAAGCAGGTAAGAAAGCAAACTCAACTTCTGTAGTGGCACCTAAGATTGATAAGTCAGGCTTACAAACAGCGGTTGATGCAGGCCGAGACTTCCAAGCAACAGCTGCTTACGCAAATGCGTCTCAAGCAGCTAAGGATGACTTGAACAAGGCATTAACAAATGGTCAAGCTGTGCTAGCAGATACTACTGTGAGCCAAGCGGAAGTTGATGCTGCTCAACAAGCAATCCTTGAAGCAATGAAGGCCCTTGCCGGTGCTAAGGATGTTACTGATACGACAACTAACGTTCAAGCTAATGACAATAAGAAGGCAACAAGTGCTGAAAATGGTCAAAAGCAACTCCCACAAACGGGTGAAGAAAAAGCTGCCACAGGTATGGTTGGATTAGCTGCAATTCTTGGAGCATTTGGTTTATTGGGTGCTACTAAGAAGCGCAAGGAAGACTAATTTTTAGTAAGTCTAATAATTATACTGGTAATTAAACCAGTTGAACCTCCCAAGAGAAATTCTTGGGAGGTTTTTTGTATTCTTACTGTAAGC
>NZ_AZFH01000116.1:0-334 GCF_001435735.1 Ligilactobacillus equi DSM 15833 = JCM 10991 | reverse complement strand
CACTTAGTTAGGATTTCACCATCGCTTCTTTATTTTCAAGCTGCATATCGTCGTCGACCGGCGAGTGTGCTTTACATTTTGCCTGAACTTCATCAGACCATGGTAAATAAGCGTCAACGTCAGGATTTTTTCGCAATTCCAGCTGTTCGAAGACATATTTCAAGTATTTATAAGCATCCAAATTGTTTAACTTTGCAGTTTGAACCATAGTATAATATATTACGTTAGCTTGGGCACCCTCATAAGATTTAGAAAATAAACTATTTTTGCGCCCAAATGTAGTTGGGCGGATGCATTGCTCAACTTCGTTGTTTGATAATGGCATGCCTCCTAT
>NZ_AZFH01000115.1:0-965 GCF_001435735.1 Ligilactobacillus equi DSM 15833 = JCM 10991 | reverse complement strand
AAAGAGATTCGCAGACTCCTAACAAGAAAAGTTGAGAAGCAAATAAGGGAGATGAGTGCAGAAGAAATCGAGGCTAAGTTAGATGAATTAGAAAAGAAGGTAGAGGAACAACGATCTAAGCGAGAAGAGCGAGAGAATAAAGCGAAAAGAGAAGTGCAGGAAGCCTTTGATGATTTAGCGGGAGCGGTATTTGGAAGAGATACTTTTTTAGTCTTAACAAAGAAGCAGGCAAAGTATGAACACTTGTTGAATGTTTATCGTATGGAAATAGCTCATACCATAACAAATCGGGCGTTAAGTAATCCTTCAAGTCGAGCATTATTATCCGAATACGAGGGAGATGAGATAGTCCTGACGGGAATTATCTCAGATTTTGAGTACAATGAGAAGACGCCTTTAAAAAGTAGGATACTGCTAGAAAATCCAGTCCTACAAGCGTTTATCAACGGAAATATGATATATAATCTCCCGAAGAATAAGTACGTTGATAGCCATATCTGGGTATCGATGAACAAAATGGGAAGTGCCAAAAAAATTACTACCTTGTCGATTGGTGACATAGTTAAACTACAAGCTAATTTGAAGATTTATCGTGGCGTAGGTGATTATGGTATCAAATCTGATAAATACGGTTTAGAAAACATCATGATTATTTCAAATGGCGTGCCTTATGAAGCTGATGGGAAGATCGAACTAAAAGATAACTACAACCATCATGGAGATTGGGTAGCTAAAATGTACAATCGTGGCGTAAAAGATGGGCAGATGATTATAGACTATGATATAAAACCAAGTGTACATCCCAGTTACCAAGAGAGGATGAGTGGGAAAGTTTCCTATGCAGATGCGTTTGAGTATCAGAAGGCGATATTTGAGCGTTTGGAAGCTGAAGGTGAGTCAGAAAAGGGATAACAGGAAGGTATCTAAGCGGGGCTTAGGTGCCTTTTTAATAGGTGTAAGAATAG
>NZ_AZFH01000017.1:0-30161 GCF_001435735.1 Ligilactobacillus equi DSM 15833 = JCM 10991 | reverse complement strand
TGACACGCAAGTGTCGTGAGTTACAAGCCCCCGAACTTGTTCGGGGGTAGTTGACGTGAGTTATTTTTGGCAAGCGGGACAGGTGCTAAATACGGCTAAAAATGATAGAATAGATAATTGACAGTAAGTGGAAAGGACGGTTGGTTATGCCAGAAAAAACCAAGCACACGCCAATGATGCAACAATACTTGGCGGTTAAAGAACAATATCCCGATGCCTTCTTATTTTACCGGATGGGTGACTTTTACGAAATGTTCTTCCAAGATGCCGTACAAGCGGCCAAGATTTTGGAGTTAACCTTAACGGCGCGGAATAAAAATGCTGACAATCCTATTCCCATGTGTGGGGTACCCCACCATGCGGTGCAAAACTATATCGATATTTTAGTGGACCAAGGTTACAAGGTTGCGATTTGCGAACAAGTCGAAGACCCTAAAAAAGCCAAAGGTATGGTCAAAAGAGAAGTGACCCAGTTGGTGACCCCCGGAACCATTGTAGACAACAGTGGTAAAGATGCCAAAAGTAACAATTATTTAACCGCTTTACATTATGAAAATGACCGTTACGGCTTTGCTTATGTTGATTTAGCTACCGGAGAAATTCATGTTGCTAGTCTTCAGGGGTTAGATAGCCTACAAAATGAACTTTTGGCCTTAGCAACCAAAGAAATTGTGGTAGATCAAAGCTTACCAACTGTGGCGAGTGAACTCTTAGAAAGCTTGAAAATCTTGATTTCTCACCAAGACGATTATCAAGTTCAAGCTGAATTTTCTTATGTCTTACAAGCGTTGGAAAATTCCGAAGAACTGGAAGCTACTAAGCATCTTTTGATGTATTTGAGCGTGACTCAAAAGCGGGCCTTGGCTCACCTTCAAAAGGCACGTCATTACGAACCTAACCACTTTTTGAAGATGGATTACCGAGCCAAGGCTAACTTAGATCTTTTGGTTAATGCTCGTACGAAGAAAAAGTCAGGAACGCTACTTTGGCTTTTGGATGAAACCAAAACAGCCATGGGTGGTCGCCTTTTAAAACAATGGATTGAACGGCCATTATTAAACCAAGGGGAAATTGAGGCTCGCCAAGCGCGGGTGGCGTCTTTTTTGAATCATTTCTTTGAAAGAACTAATGTTCAAGAAGATCTTAACTCTGTTTACGATTTAGAACGGCTCGCAGGGAAGGTCGCTTTGGGCAGTGTTAACGGTCGCGATTTGATTCAGTTGAAGAATTCTCTCTTAGCGGTGCCAAAGTTACGTTATACCTTGGAAACACTTGATGAAGGTGAATTTAGTGGTTTATTGGCGGATCTAGATCCGGTCGAAGAAGTCGCTGATTTAATTGAACAAGCTTTAGTTGATGAACCACCTTTATCGATTACCGAGGGTAATTTGATTCGCGATGGTTACAATTCTCAATTAGATGAATACCGTGATGCGCTGCAAAATGGAAAGCAATGGCTGGCCCAATTAGAAGCCAATGAACGGGAAAAGACTGGAATTTCTAACTTAAAAGTTGGTTTTAACCGCGTTTTTGGTTACTATATTGAGATTAGTAAGGGTAACCTGGCCAAGCTGGATGAGAATCGCTACCAAAGAAAGCAAACTTTAGCCAATGCCGAGCGCTTTATCACTCCTGAATTAAAGGAAAAGGAAGCCTTGATTTTAGGAGCAGAAAGTAAGGCTGGTGATTTAGAATACGAAATTTTCACCCAAATTCGTGACCAAGTTAAAGATGAAATTCAAAGATTGCAAAAGTTGGCTCGGGCGGTGGCGCAAATTGATGTTTTGCAAGCTTTTGCGGTTGTCAGTGAAAATTCTGGTTTTGTGAAACCGGAATTTACAGCAGCAAAAAATCTACAAATTAAGGAAGGTTGGCACCCAGTGGTGGAAAAGGTTGTTGGTAAGCAATCATATGTACCTAACGATGTAATTATGGATGCCGACACAGAAATTCTTCTGATTACTGGTCCTAACATGTCCGGGAAGTCAACTTACATGCGACAACTAGCTTTGACGGTCGTGATGGCGCAAATCGGATGTTTTGTACCAGCCAAAGCGGCTAAGATGCCGATTTTCGACCAAATCTTCACCCGGATTGGGGCGGCTGATGACTTAATTTCGGGGGAATCTACTTTCATGGTTGAAATGAAGGAAGCCAACCAGGCTTTAAAAAATGCAACCCCAAACAGTTTGCTTTTATTTGATGAAATTGGGCGAGGAACAGCAACTTACGACGGAATGGCTTTGGCCCAAGCAATTATCGAGCATGTCCATAATCATGTTAAAGCTAAGACGCTCTTTTCAACACACTACCATGAACTAACCGTCCTAGACCAAAGTTTGGATCATTTAGAAAACGTCCATGTTGGTGCGATTGAAAAAGATGGTCACTTGGTTTTCTTGCACAAGATGCAAACTGGTCCGGCTGATAAGTCTTATGGGATTCATGTGGCACGCCTAGCCGGGATGCCAGATCAGCTTTTAAGTCGGGCGGATGTCATCTTGGCTTCCTTAGAAGGACAAGCCAAGCAAGCACCTGAAGCCAAAGTAGCTACTGAAGATGAGCAGTTAACAAAGACGTCAGAAACTTCCCAGGTTGATCAAGTTTCTGAAAGCAATAATTTAATTATGGAAGAAAATGGTCAATTGGCCTTATTTGAAGAACCGCAAGTGGTGCCAGCAAGTAAGTTAAATAAACGGCAAACTAAAGTCTTAGATCAATTAAGTGATTTGGATTTAATGGGGATGACGCCACTGGACTTGATGAACCAAGTTTATCAGTGGCAAAAACAATTACGAAAAAAATAGCGAAAGGAATAGGATATGGGTAAGATTCACGAATTAAGTGCGGTGTTAGCCGATCAAATTGCGGCCGGGGAAGTTATTGAAAATCCGGCCGCCGTTGTGAAGGAATTAGTGGAAAACTCCCTGGATGCTGGCAGTCATAGAATTGATATTATCTTAGAAGAGTCAGGCTTAGCGACCATTCAAGTTATTGATGATGGTAGTGGGATTGCGGTAGATGATTTGGCCCTGGCCTTTAAACGTCATGCCACGAGTAAAATCACTGGTAAAAAGGATTTATTTCGGGTTCAAACGCTGGGCTTTCGGGGTGAAGCCCTCCCCAGTATTGCTTCGGTAGCCGATGTAATTGTTGAGTCTAAGACTACTGCCGCTTCAGCTGGAGCCATGATTCACTTGCGCGGCGGCGAAATTTTAGCTCAAGAAGCAGCAGCTAGTCGCCAAGGAACACAAATTACGGTCCGTGACCTTTTCTTTAATACCCCAGTGCGCTTGAAGTACTTGAAATCACCCAATACTGAATTAGCCAATATCACCGATATTGTCAATCGCTTGGCCTTGGGGCATCCGGAGGTGGCCTTTTCCCTCACACATAATGGTCGGTCACTATTACAAACAGTCGGTAATGGTAAGCTTCAGCAAGTTTTGAGTGCCATTTATGGGGTGACGACGGCTCGGCAGATGATTCCTGTGGGCCGCCAAGACCAAGATTTTCAGATAAGTGGCTTTGTCTCCTTACCGAAATTAACCCGGGCCAGTCGCAATTATATTTCTTTATTAATTAATGGCCGTTATGTCAAAAGTCATACCCTTTTACGGGCGGTGGCGGCGGGTTATGGTTCCAAATTAATGGTAGGGCGCTACCCTTTAGCGGTTTTAAATATTGAACTTGATTTCCAATTAGTCGATGTTAATGTTCACCCCACTAAACAAGAAGTGCGGATTTCTAAAGAAGAGCAGTTGGCCCAACTGATTAAGGCAGCCATCCAAGCTAGTTTGGCCCCCGAAAATTTAATCCCTAAGGCTCTGGATAATTTACCAGCGAAAAAGGCTAAAGTTTTGGCAGAAAAAGTCGGGGAGGGCAATCGCGTTTACCAAACGTCGTCACCATCTTTACCTAGTCGCCAGCAGGTCAATCAGCTCTTAACGGGGCAAGCCGTTGGCCCCCAGGCGCCTAAAGCCAAGTCAACCCCAGTGTCGGTCAAGTTTAACCAGTTAGAAATCAAGGATCAAAAGCAACTAACTTTACCGGCTATCCAGGCTTGGGACCAGCGCTTTGGCTTACAAACAGTCAGCCAAAATAATCCTATTAGTTCACCAGTTGTGTCGACGCAACCAGCTAAGACTGAAGAAATAAGTCTAGAACTCGATAATGATGTGTCTAATTCTGCGGAGCCGAGATTTCCTAAATTACGTTATATTGGTCAATTACACGGTACCTATTTGTTAGCAGAAAGTGAAGCGGGATTATACCTTGTTGACCAACACGCCGCTCAAGAACGGGTTAACTACGAGTTTTACCGCCAAGAAATTACTAAGGTGGGGCTTGCCCAACAGAAGTTACTCTTACCGATTGTTTTGACTTATCCTACCAGTGACTGTTTAAAAATTGAACAACACAAAGAAGATTTGTTAGCATTGGGAGTACAATTGGAAGATTTTGGACCGAATACTTATATTATTCACCAACATCCAGCTTGGTTTAAAGCTGGACAAGAAGAGGACACAATTCGGGAGATGATTGATTATCTTTTAGAAAATCAGCACTTGACTCTGGCACAGTTTAGAGAAAAAACGGCTATTATGATGAGTTGTAAGCGGGCAATTAAGGCTAATTTTCATTTAAATGATCAACAAGCTCGTGCTCTTTTGGCTCAATTACCGGATTGCGAGAATCCCTTTAATTGTCCACATGGCCGGCCCGTGGTAGTTTCTTTTTCCAATCAGGATTTAGAAAAGATGTTTAAACGAATTCAAGATAGTCACGAAAGTATCAATAAGCGAGGATAATATGTACGAATATATTATGGGAAAAATCACCATGGTTAGTCCGCTCTACATTGTGTGTGAAAACAATGGCATTGGCTACCAAATTTTTACTGCCAATCCTTTTTCCTTTCCTGAGGGAGAAGAGAGGCGAGTTTATGTCTACCAAGCCGTTAGAGAAAATGACATTACCCTTTATGGTTTTCGGACCGCTGCGGAAAAACAGCTTTTTTTAAAGTTGATTAGTGTTTCCGGAATTGGTCCCAAGAGTGCCTTAGCGATCTTAGCTAGTGATGATCACCAAGGTTTAATTACGGCGATTAATGCCGATGATGATGGTTACTTGGTCAAATATCCCGGAATTGGTAAAAAGACCGCTAAGCAAATCGTCTTAGATCTCAAGGGTAAACTTGACGACTTAGTTGGTCAAAACCAAGTCTTACCAGGTCAACAAAGTTTATCCTTAGAAAATAAGGCGGAAGATCCAAAACTAGCAGAAGCGATGGAAGCTCTTCAGGCCTTAGGTTACCGCGCAACTGAAATTAAGAAGATTCAAAAGAAGATGGCCGACTTCAAAGCTGAAGAAACAAGTGCTTATTTACGCCAAGCCTTGAAGATTATTAATCAAAAATAGGGGGAGGATTTTGTGGAAGACGATAGAATTATTTCGGGGAAAAGTGAAGGCTTCGAAGAAGTAAATAGCGAACTAAGCCTCCGTCCCCAATATTTAAATCAATACATCGGTCAAGAAAAACTCAAAAATGAAATCGCCGTGTATATCAAGGCCGCTCAAAAAAGAGAAGAAGCCCTCGACCATGTGCTTTTATATGGACCGCCAGGTTTGGGGAAGACAACCCTGTCATTAGTCATTGCTAATGAATTGGGGGTAAATATCAAGACTACTTCGGGTCCGGCTATTGAAAAGCCAGGGGACTTGGTGGCCTTATTGAGTGAATTAAATGCTGGTGATGTCTTATTTATTGATGAAATTCACCGCTTGCCTAAAAATGTCGAAGAAATCCTTTACTCCGCGATGGAAGACTATTTCATCGATATTATTGTCGGCCAAGATGCAACGGCCCATGCGGTACACTTCCCTTTGCCACCCTTTACCTTAATTGGGGCAACCACCCGGGCAGGAATGTTATCAGCGCCTTTACGGGATCGTTTTGGAATTGTTGGCCACATGAATTACTATACCGAAGAAGAATTAACGAACATCGTCTATCGCTCGGCCCAAGTTTTGGCTAGTGAAATTAGTGCCAAAGGGGCGCATGAAATTGCTCGACGTTCGCGGGGGACTCCGCGGGTCGCTAACCGGCTTTTAAAACGGGTGCGTGATTTTGCCGAAGTGGCCGAAAAAGATCAAATTGATGATGAAATCAGTCGTTACGCCCTAGATTTACTGCAAGTGGATAAAGTGGGGCTAGATGCGACCGACCGCAAGATGTTAACTACCATGATTGAACTTTATCAAGGCGGACCAGTCGGTTTAACCACTATTGCGGCCAATATCGGGGAAGAAACGGATACGATTGCTGATATGGTAGAACCATATCTTTTACAGTTAGGCTTTTTAAAGCGGACTCCGCGGGGGCGGGTCGTGACGGCAGCGGGCTATGCCCATCTTGGTTTGCGTCCAAGTGAATAAGAGATGCATTCAACCTATAGTAATTGTGACCAAAGTTTGGTAAAGTATTACTTATAGGTAAAAATATGAACTATTTACGCAGGAGGAAATTATGTTTTTAGCAGCTCAAGGAAATCCAACTTACTCAATCTTGCTTTTTGCGGGGATGATTGTTTTGATGTACTTTACCATCTTACGCCCTCAAAAAAAGCAACAGCAACAACGTCAGGAAATGATGAACGGTATGAAGCGTGGTGATCGCGTGATTACTATCGGTGGTCTACACGGGGTAATTGATGAAATTAATAACGAAGACAAGACGGTAACCCTTGATTGCGAAGGTGTTTACTTGGTTTTCAATGCCAACGCTATCGGTAAGGTTTTACCACGTACCGAAGAAGCTAAGGTAGCAGCTGTTCCACAAACTGATGCTACAGATGAAACGTCTAAAGCTAGTGAGGAAGAAACTAGTGTCATAGCTGAAGACAAAACAGAAGAAGACAAATAAACTGAGAAAGTTGGGGCAACCCGGCTTTTTTGTTTTGAAGGTGAAAGTATGGAAAAAGCAGCGATTAAACGGGTTCAAGCCATTACTAATGGAGGACAACTGTATGATGACTTCAATCCAGAAATTGATCAAGCACGGCGGGAGTCATTTGAAAAATGTCGACGTTATAACAATTTGATTATCCAAAAAAATGAATACCATCCAGAAATTTTAGCGGACTATTTTGGATATTTTGGTCAAGAAATACGGATTGAACCCAATTTTTTAACTGAATTTGGCTTTAATCTCCATTTAGGAGACCGGGTGACCATAATGCATGATGTTAAAATTATCGATTGTGCTCCGGTAATCATTGGTCCGGATGTGACCATTGGCCCGAATTGTGGTCTTTACACGGCTAGCCACGCTGAAAATCCTATTCTGCGTGCAGCTCATTATTGTTATGAAAAGCCGATTACCATTGGTTCTAATGTTAGTCTGGGTGCGAGTGTAACCGTCTGTCCAGGGGCTAAAATTGGAGCTAATACCATCATTGGTGCCGGTGCAATCGTTGTGGGGGAAATTCCCGCTAATGTCGTTGCGGCCGGTAATCCTTGTCGTGTTATTCGGAAAATAGGTTAGAGCCAAAAAATGTAAAAAAGTGGCTTTAGGAATTTTTTTGATAAATTAGTATTGGCTAGACTAGACAAAAAGATAAAATCTTGGCCGAAAATATTTAAATAATCCTGTCTTGACTTAAAGATAGGGTGTTTTTATTTGGGTTAATTTTTAATGTGAAAATAATAAAAATTTTGTAATCAAATTGATTTGAAAGAAAATAATAGCAAAACAGTTGTAGTATATATTATTTATTGGTTATTAAAGCATAAATAAAAAAGATGTAGGTAAAAATTTGATGGAACAAAATAGGAGGTTTGCGTGGTGCTAGTTGATTTAAGAATAAAAACGTTGCTATATCAATATTTATTAAAGATACAACCTAATTTCTGGCACATACTTGGTTATAAACTAATAGAATATGGCGAAGTTTAAGGGTACCTTTTGCTTAATGAAAAACAGAAATGCCCTAATATCACTGATTATGTCAATGATACTTAACTAGCACCACGCACAGGAGGTAACATCTTTTATATCAATTTAAAATAAGTTTGAACATTGAAATGTTTTGAATCAAAAAAATAAAAAAATATAAATTTAGTCATTGAAATTTAAGGGATTAAAGGCCTAGGTTGACATCTACTATGACTTATAATATTATTTGAACATCGAATAGTTTGATATTCGAAATAAAAATAATAGTGAGGTGACAAGTGTGAAAATTATGGATGCCCAGGAAATCATGGCTTTGATTCCGAACCGTTATCCTATCATTTACATTGACTATGTTGATGAACTTAATCCCGGTAAGAGAATTGTGGCGACCAAGAATGTGACAATTAACGAATCATTTTTTGAAGGTCACTTCCCAGGAAATCCAGTGATGCCAGGAGCTTTAATCATTGAAACTTTGGCACAAGCTGCGTCAATTTTAATTTTGAAATCCCCTGAATTTATGGGAAAAACGGCTTACCTTGGGGCGGTTAAGAATGCAAAATTTCGTCAAATGGTTAAACCTGGTGATGTCTTAAAGCTCGAGATTACCATGGAAAAGGTGAAAGCTAACATGGGAATTGTTGAAACGGCGGCACTTGTTGAGGGAAAAAAGGTCTGCACCGCTCAATTGATGTTTATCGTGGAAAATCGCGACGCAAAGATTTAGCTCGGTAGGTGACTTATTTTCGGAGTATTATTGTTTTGATTTCAAACCATTTATTTTGAGGAAAATAAAGGACGGTAGATTATATGAGTAGACGCGAACAAGAGATTAATGACTCTTTGGTTCGAATTTATACCGGCATCATGTGGATTGAAGAAAATGAGTTACGCAAGAGTAAGTTCAGCGACCTAACCATGAAGGAAATGCACGCGATTCATGAAATCAGCATGTATGATCAAAAATCCGCATCACAAGTTGCCAAAGGATTACACTTGACGCCAGGAACACTAACCTCCACCATCAATCGCTTGGAAAAGAAAGGCTATGTGAAGCGGATTCGTTCTGAATCCGATCGCCGAGTGATTCGCCTAGGATTAACGAAGAAGGGGCGTATTATTTATCGCTCACATGAAGCCTTTCACAATATGATGGTGAAAAGTTTCTTGAAGGATCTTAATCAAAATGAAATCGCGATTATTGAACGCGCTTTACATAACTTAGAGGGATTCTTGAAGGAACATTCTTAAGTTAGGGAGTTACGGATGAAAAAGATTAAATTTCGGGCAAGTAGCCACTATGTCCCAGAAAAAATCGTCACCAATGATGACCTGGCCCAAATTATGGATACCTCGGATGAGTGGATTCAAAAGCGGACCGGTATTAAACAAAGACACATCAGTCAAGGCGAAAATACTGCTGATTTGTCCGTTAAGGTGGCTCTCGATCTCTTAGCAAAAAGCGGTCTTTCTGCCAAAGAGATTGATTTAATTATTGTGGCAACTATGTCACCAGAAGCCTATACCCCGTCAACCGCAGCCCTAGTACAAGGTGAAATTGGGGCAAGTAAAGCTTTTGCCTTTGATATTTCTGCGGCATGCTCAGGTTACATCTATGCCTTAGAAATGGCGAGTGCTTACCTGGCGAGTGGTCAAGCAAAGCGGGTAATGGTACTCGGTGGGGAAGTCTTGTCCAAGATTATTGATTGGCAAGACCGGGCTACGGCGGTACTTTTTGGTGACGGTGCCGGTGGGGCGATTTTAGAAATTGATTCTGATGGAACTTCAGCCTTTCTGGCTTCGGATTTAGCCACTTACGGTCAAGACGGTCAAAGTTTGACGGCCGGGATTACTCCTGCGTTAACGAGCTTCCCAGCTAACGGGGAGCACAAATTTAGTTCTTTTGCAATGGATGGTCATGCGGTGTATTCGTTTGCGACCAGGGAAGTGCCTAAATCCATTCAACGGGCTTGTGATAAAGCCCAACTTGCTGTGAGTGACATTGATTATTTTGTCCTCCATCAAGCCAACGCCCGGATTATTAAATCTGTGGCCAAAAAAATGCAATTACCAATCGAAAAGTTCCCCATTAATATTGACCGCTATGGCAATACTTCGGCGGCCAGTGAACCTATTTTGTTTGATGAATTAGTCCAAGCCGGAAAAATTAAGCCAGGGAGCTTGGTAGCTTTGAGTGGCTTTGGTGGGGGCTTGACGGTCGGGACTCAAATTATTAGATACTAAAAAATAAAAAAATCATTTATTGATAGAGGAGATATATTATCATGACAGAACAAGAAATTTTTGACAAAGTAAAAGAAATCGCTGTTGACCAATTAGACGTTGAAGAAGATGCTGTGACTATGACAGCTGATATCAAAGAAGACTTAGATGCTGACTCATTAGATGTTTTCGAAATCATGAATGAACTTGAAGATGAATTAGATATCAAGTTGGAAGCTGATGAAAATGTGAAGACCATCGGTGACGTGGTTAACTACGTTAAGAAGGAACTCGACGCCCAATAATTAAGGGAGGCACCCACTGATGAAACTGGGAATTTTGTTTTCGGGTCAAGGGGCGCAATATAGTGGCATGGGGTTGGACTTTTATGCACAAGATCAACTCTTTGCCCAAAAGATTGATGAAGCTAGCCAAATTACGGGCTTGGATCTCGTCAAGATTTTCAAAAATGAAAATGCCGAACTTGACCAAACGCTCAATGTTCAACCGGCCTTAGTAGCTATGTCATTGGGAATTTATGCCATGTTGAAGCGTGACTTTCCAGACTTACCCGTGGTTGGGATGACTGGCCTTTCTTTAGGTGAATATTCGGCTTTGCACGCTAGTGGGATGTTAAGCTTTGCTGACACGATGGCGGTTTTAAAGGACCGCGCCCAATACATGCAAGCTGATGCCGATGCGAAAGAAAGTATGATGTTCGCCTTACTCGGACCGGATGTGACTTTGGTGGAACAAATTTGTGCGGAAATTTCAACTCCCGAAGAACCGGTTGCGATTGCCAATTATAATTCAAAAAAGCAAGTCGTAATCGGAGGGAGTCCAGTGGCTGTAACAGCAGCCAGTGAACAATTACAAAATGCCGGGGCAGCTAAAAAAGTGGTGCCGTTAAAGGTAAGCGGGGCTTTTCACACCCCGCTTTTTCAAAATTCAAGTCAAAAATTGGCGCAACGTTTTGAAGGCGTAACCTTTAACGAACCAAGTGTGACCGTCATGTCAAATACAACCGCTCAACCTTTAAAAGCGGTAGAAGCGGCCCAAGTGATGGCCAAACAGGTTTGCCAACCCACGCATTTTGCTGATTGTGCGGCCGGTTTAATTACAGCTGGCGCAGATACCTTTTTGGAAATTGGTCCAGGTCAAACTTTGGTAAAATTTGCCAAGGTAGTTGATCGGAAGGCCCAACGTTTCAACATTGAAAAGATGGAAGATTACAAAGCTTTTTGTGAAGCTATGCGAGGTTAAAAATGGATTTACAAGGGAAAAATGTCTTTGTCTCAGGTTCCTCACGTGGAATTGGCTTAGCTGTTGCTAAGAAGTTTGCCCAATCCGGAGCCAACATCGTCTTAAACGCACGGAAGGAAATTCCGGCGGAGGTGCTAGCGGAAATTGAAAGTTACGGGGGCAAGGTTTTTGTCAGCTTAGGTGATATTTCCAGTGTTGACGATGTAAAACGCATGCTTAAAGAATCCTGGAAGGAATTTGATGGGATTGACGTTTTAATTAACAATGCCGGGATTACCAACGATAAATTGTTAATCGGGATGAAACCCGCAGATTTTGAAAGTGTAATTAACGTTAACTTAAACGGGACTTTCATGATGACGCAAGCCTTCTTAAAGAAGATGTACAAGCAAAAGAGCGGTGTAATTATCAACATAGCTAGTGTGATTGGTTTGCACGGGAACATTGGCCAAGCTAACTACGCTGCTGCCAAGGCGGGGGTTATTGGTTTAACCAAATCCGTGGCCAAAGAAGGTGCTTTGCGTGGAATTCGTTGTAATGCAATTGCTCCGGGGATGATTGTTTCTGATATGACCGATGTCTTAAGTGACAAGGTGAAAGAAGACATCTTAGCCGGAATTCCTTTACAACGTTTCGGCAAGGTTGATGAAGTGGCTTCTGCTGCTTTATTCTTGGCGCAAAATGACTATGTGACAGGACAAGTCTTAACAGTTGATGGTGGAATGACCATCTAGGAGGATTTTATGACAAGAGTAGTAATTACAGGGATGGGGATAGTTGCCCCAATTGGTAATGACACCAAGACTTTTGTGGAGAATTTATTTAAAGGTCAATTAGGAATTGCTCCTATTACCAAATTTGATGCAAGTGAAACGGGAATTACCGTCGCAGGTGAAGTTAAAGATTTTGATCCTAACGAACGGGTTGGAAAAAAAGCAGCTAAACGGATGGATCTCTTTTCACAATATGCAGTTCATACAGCTTTAGAAGCTTTGGAACAAGCTGGCATCAATGAAGAAAATACCGACCCTTATGATATGGGGGTTATCATTGGTTCAGGGATTGGTGGTTTAACAACTATTCAAGAACAAGTTATTAAGATGCATGAAAAAGGCCCTCGTCGGGTTTCACCAATGTTTGTGCCGACCGCCATTGCCAATATGGCAGCCGGTAATGTGGCGATGCGTGCCAATGCTAAAAATATCTGTACTTCCGTGGTGACAGCTTGTGCTTCGGCAACTAATGCTATTGGAGAAGCCTACCGGCAAATTAAGGAAGGTCGTGCCCAAGTAATGTTAGCTGGGGGAGCAGAAGCGTCGGTTAATGAAATCGGAATTGCTGGCTTTGCTTCCTTAACAGCTTTATCGACCCAAGAAGACCCAACGAAAGCCTCTCTTCCTTTTGACAAGGAACGTTCTGGTTTCGTCTTAGGTGAAGGGGCCGCAACTTTAGTTTTGGAAAGTGAAGAACATGCCAAGGATCGCGGGGCGCAGATTTTAGGTGAAGTGGTCGGCTACGGTGCAACTTGTGATGCCTACCACATTACTTCCCCAGACCCAAGTGGTGAAGGGGCGGCTCGCGCTATGCAACAAGCTATCAAGGAAGCTGGGATTACCCCTGCAGAAGTTGATTACATCAACGCTCATGGGACAGCTACTCACGCTAACGATGCTGGCGAATCTAAAGCGATTAACATAGTTTTTGGTGAAGACAGTAACGTCTTAGTTTCTTCAACTAAGTCCATGACTGGTCACTTATTGGGGGCCGCTGGGGCCATTGAAGCCGTTGCGACGGTGGCAGCTTTACAAAACGGTGTGGTACCGCCAAACATTGGTTTAGAAAACCAAGATGATGAATGCCAAGTAAATGTGGTTGCTGATTTAAATCACCATGCTGACTTGCAATACGCTATCAGTAACTCCTTAGGTTTTGGTGGTCACAATGCAGTCGTGGCCTTTAAGAAATGGAGTGACGATTAATGGATTTCGCAGAAGTAAAGAGCATCATGGAAGGTTTTAATAATTCCGATATGCGAGAATTAGAAATTACCACTGATGGCTTTCATTTGCGCTTAAGCAAAAACGAAAATCCGACACCGCAAGCTTCTTTGGTAGCGACACCAGTGGCAGAAGCCAGCGTGCCTGTTGCTACTCCAGCACCTGCACCAGCAGAAGTTGGAAAAGAAAAGGTAGTCGGGACTTTCATTAAGGCTCCTATGGTCGGTTCGATTTATTTACAATCTAAGCCCGACCGTCCAGCCTATGTTTCAGTAGGTAGTAGGGTTAACAAGGGCGATGTGGTTTGCATCATTGAAGCAATGAAGATGATGACTGAAATCAAGTCCGAAGTTAGTGGTGTAATTGAAGAAGTTTTAGTGGAAAATGAACAGTTGGTCGAATTTGATCAACCATTATTCAGAGTAAATACGGAGGCATAAAGATGGCTTTAGATGTAACAGAAATTCAAAAGATTATTCCGCACCGTTACCCCATGCTACTAATTGACCGAGTAGAAGAATTAGAACCTGGTAAGCGTGCAGTAGCTAAGCGTAACGTGACTGCTCATGAACAGGTATTCAATGGTCATTTTCCGGGTAACCCAGTTTTACCAGGGGTTTTAATTGTAGAAGCCATGGCACAAACTGGGGCGGTTGCCTTACTTTCTTTAGATGAATTTAAAGGCAAAACAGCATACTTTGGAGGCATTAAGTCTGCCAAATTTAGAAAAGTTGTGCGTCCTGGGGACACCTTGATGATTGAAGTAACCTTAGAGAAGATTCGTGGTAACATTGGGGTCGGTAAGGCCGTAGCCAAAGTCGATGGCAAGAAGGCATGTAATGCCGAGTTGACTTTCATTATCGAATAAGTAGAAAGTAGGTTAAACGATGTTTTCAAAAGTGTTAGTAGCGAATCGGGGCGAAATTGCTGTCCGGATTATCCGCTCCTTAAAGGAGTTAGGAATTCAATCAGTGGCGATCTATTCGACTGCTGACAAGGAAAGCCTCCATGTTCAGTTGGCCGATGAAGCAGTCTGTGTTGGGACGGCCCGTCCCCAAGACTCCTACTTAAATATGCAAAATATTTTGGCAGCAGCTGTCGGTACCGGTGCTCAGGCGATTCATCCCGGGTTTGGTTTTCTCTCTGAAAATAGTCGCTTTGTTGAAATGTGTGAAGCCTGTGGGCTGACCTTTATTGGACCTAAGTCTCAAACTATTGATTTGATGGGAAATAAGGCCAATGCGCGTTTACAAATGCAAAAAAGTAATGTGCCTGTTATTCCGGGTAGCGAAGGCTTTTTGCCCGATGCAACGGCTGCGGAGTTAGTCGCTGAACGAGTTGGTTACCCGGTTTTGTTGAAGGCTGCCGCCGGTGGTGGTGGTAAGGGAATTCGGCGTGTCAACGATGCTAGTCAAATTACCCAAGCCTTCGAAGAAGCTCAACAAGAAGCGCAAAATGCCTTCGGGGATAACCGGATGTACCTGGAAAAAATCATGGAAAATGTAAAACATATTGAAGTGCAGGTTTTCCGGGATGCCAAGGGTCACACGGTTTACTTCCCTGAGCGTGATTGTTCTGTGCAAAGAAGCAAACAAAAGATGATTGAAGAAAGTCCGTGTGCCTTGATTAGCCCAGACCAAAGGCAGGAACTTGGTGAAATTGCGGTTCGGGCTACCCAGGCGATTGATTATCTTAATACCGGGACGATTGAATTTTTGATGGATCAAGACCATAATTTTTATTTCATGGAAATGAATACGCGAATTCAAGTTGAGCACACTGTGACCGAAATGGTAACAGGAATTGACTTAGTCAAAGCTCAAGTTCGGGTAGCGGCAGGAGAAGATTTACCTTTTGTCCAAGAAGATATTCAGTTACATGGTCATGCTATTGAATGTCGAATTAATGCAGAAGATCCTGCTAAAGGTTTTATGCCTTCCGTCGGGGATGTTAAGTACCTCTACTTCCCAGTCGGAAATCTAGGAATGCGGATTGATTCCGATCTTTATGCCGGGGTGAAAATTTCGCCATTTTATGACTCCATGGTAGCTAAGGTGATAGCCTTAGGCCATGATCGTCATGAAGCTGTCGAAAAGGTCAAGCGTTTGTTAGAAGAAATGGTGATTATGGGAATTACTACTAATCAGAGTTTCTATCATGATATCTTAAATGACGACGGCTTTATTTCTGGTGAAGTGACGACAGATTACTTGGAAAAGATATTTCTCCCCAAGTGGAAAGGTATAGAAGATGCAACTGTTTGATGAATTAAAAAACATCGGCCAAAAACGAATCAAAGCCAACAAGGCGGCTGAAAAAAAGGTTCCTGAAGGAATGTGGATTTCTTGTCCTAAATGTCACCAATCCTTTTACCACAAAGATTTAGGTACTTATAAGGACTGTCCAACTTGTGGTTATGGCTTCCGAATCGGGGCTTACGAACGATTGGAATGGTTAGTTGATGATTACAGTGAAATGGATACTAACATTTCCACAGTGGATCCTTTGAACTTCCCTGGTTATCAAGAAAAATTAGCTCAAGCTAAGGAAAAAACCAAGTTAAATGATTCGGTTTGGACGGGGATAGCTCACATTAAGAAGCAAAAATTTGCCCTAGGAATTATGGATTCAAAGTTTATTATGGGTTCTTTAGGGACGATTACTGGGGAAAAATTAACCCGGCTTTTTGAAAAGGCAACTAAGGAAGAATTGCCAGTTGTACTTTTTACCGCTTCAGGCGGGGCGCGAATGCAGGAAGGGATTTTTTCCCTTATGCAAATGGCGAAGGTTTCTCAAGCAGTGAAAGCTCATGCTAATGCAGGCTTATTTTACTTAGTAGTTTTAACTGACCCGACAACTGGGGGAGTAACAGCTTCTTTTGCCATGCAAGGAGATATCATTTTATCTGAGCCACGAGCCTTAGTGGGATTTGCTGGTAAACGGGTAATTGAACAAACCATTCACCAAAAAGTTCCCGAAGACCTTCAAGATGCTGAAACAGTACTTAAAGAAGGTTTTATCGATGCCATTGTTTCACGTCCAAAGTTAAAAGAAACCATTGCCCGCTTACTTGAATTAAATCAGAAAAGAGGGAAATAATGCGGAATTTTTTTGAAAAGAAGCCTAGAGAAAAAGTCGAAAAAACTGCCCAAGAAATTGTGATGGCGGCGCGCTCCGAAGAAAAAATCAGCACCAAAGAATTGATTCACGGTTTATTTCCTGATTTTTTTGAACTACATGGCGACCGTAGTGGCGAAGATGATCCGGCTATAATTGCTGGTTTAGCTCAAATTAATAAACAAGCTGTAACTGTAATTGCGACTGATAAAGGTCAAAGTGCCGAGGAAAGAATTGCTAAGCACTTTGGTAGTCCGACACCTAATGGTTATCGTAAGGCCATTAGGTTGATGAAGCAAGCTGAAAAATTTGGGCGCCCAGTAGTAACCCTAATTAACACCGCCGGTGCCTATCCTGGACGCACGGCGGAAGAAGGTGGTCAAGGTGAAGCTATTGCCCAAAGCCTTCTGACTTTAAGCGATTTAGCTGTACCGGTGATTGCAATTATCATTGGCGAAGGTGGAAGTGGCGGAGCTTTAGCTTTAGCATTGGCTGACCGGGTGTACATGCTAGAAAATAGTATGTATACTGTCCTTTCACCGGAAGGTTTTGCTTCAATCTTGTGGAAAGATGCCAGTCGAGCAGCAGAAGCAGCGGAAGTGATGCAGGTAACTCCAAGTGCTTTATTGAGACAAAAAATCATTGATGGCATTATTGAAGAACCAAATTCACACCGCAA
Organism: Ligilactobacillus equi DSM 15833 = JCM 10991; assembly: GCF_001435735.1. Lineage (NCBI taxonomy): Bacteria > Bacillati > Bacillota > Bacilli > Lactobacillales > Lactobacillaceae > Ligilactobacillus > Ligilactobacillus equi. Next base: position 12,925 of record NZ_AZFH01000017.1, on the reverse strand, counting down.
AGTGGTTAAAAACATTGAAAAAGTTCTTGAAGAAGAATTGTTAGCTTTAAATAAGCTATCAGTAACAAGTTTGGTGCAGAGACGACAAAATCGTTTTCGTAAATTCTAATTTGGAGGGAAAAATCATGGGAAATTTACTTGAAGGTAAAACTATTTTGGTTATGGGGGTGGCTAACAAGCGTTCAATCGCTTGGGGGTGCGCCCAACAAATGTTAGACCAAGGGGCAAACTTGGTTTTTACTTACCAAAATGAACGGCTTAAAAAGAGTTTAGGCAAACTGATTGATGATGAAAATAGCTTAGTAGAATGTGATGTGGCAAGTGATGCTAGCATCGAAGCTGCTTTCACAACTGTTAAGGAACGTTTTGGTCAAGTGGATGGTTTAGTTCACGCGATTGCCTTTGCGCCTAAGGAAGCATTAGAGGGTGACATTATGGATGTTAATCGTGATGCTTATGCGATGGCACAAGATATTTCAGCTTACTCTTTGATTGCTGTTTCTAAATATGCTGCAGAGTTAGAATTATTGAAAAATCCTGCAAGTATTGTAACTTTGAGTTACTTTGGTTCTGAAAGAGCAATCCCTAACTACAACATGATGGGGGTTGCCAAGGCCTCCTTGGAAGCTTCCGTGCGTTACTTAGCGCGTGATATGGCTAAGTTTGGTGTGCGCGTGAACGCTATTTCTGCCGGTGCTATCAAGACTTTAGCTGTGACAGGAATCAAGGGGCATAGCGATCTTTTAAACATGTCAGAAGAAAGAACTGTTGATGGTCACTCCGTAACTCAATTAGAAGTTGGGGGCGCTTGCGCCTTTTTAATGAGTGATTTAGCAACCGGGGTTGTGGGGGACACAATCTATGTTGACAAGGGTGTGCACTTAATTTAATTTTTATTCACGGTCGTCCTAATAAGGGCGGCCATTTTTGTGTCAAAATTATTGGTAAAAGATTCAAATTCCAGCAAGAAGGGAGAAATCTTTGGTATAATAAAAAAGATTACTTAGAAAGGACGGAAGAATGGTGACAAGAGACTTATTAGCGGGAATGAATGATAAACAAGCAGAGGCAGTGGTAACCACTCAAGGGCCACTCTTAGTGATGGCCGGTGCCGGGAGTGGGAAGACGCGGGTTTTAACTCACCGGATTGCTTACTTATTAGAAAATGAAGATGTACGTCCCTGGAATATTTTAGCCATTACCTTTACTAACAAGGCCGCCAAAGAAATGCGGGAAAGAATTGATAACTTGATTCAAGACGAAAGTTCTCAAGAAATTTGGGTGTCAACTTTCCACGCTTTGTGTGTGCGTATCTTACGTCGGGATATTGATAAATTGGGACGGTCCAAGAACTTCAACATTGTCGGAACTAGTGAACAAAAGACCTTGATGAAGCACGTTTTGGAAGAATTGAACATTGACCCAAAGCAATTTGATTCTCGCAGTCTATTAAGTGCGATTTCCAATGCTAAAAATGAATTGATTGCGCCTGAAGATTATGTGGCCAGTTCCAATTCACCTTTTGAACAAAATGTCGCCAAGGCTTATGCTTTGTATCAAGCTAAATTATTAGAAAACCAAGCCATGGACTTTGATGATTTGATTATGGAAACTACTAAACTCTTCCACCAAAATCCAGAAGTCTTGGATTTCTATCAAAGAAAGTTCCACTATATTCACGTCGATGAATACCAAGATACCAACGAAGCTCAATACCAATTAGTGAAGATGCTTGCCCAAGGTTACCGTAACTTATGTGTTGTGGGGGACGCTGACCAAAGTATCTACGGTTGGCGGGGAGCCAACATGGAAAATATCTTGAACTTTGAAAAAGACTACCCTGATGCAGCGGTGATTAAGCTGGAACAAAATTACCGTTCTACTAAGACTATCTTGGCTGCGGCTAATGCGGTGATTGAAAATAACCAAAATCGCCGTGATAAAACTTTGTGGACGGAAAATGCTCAAGGGGCTAAGATTCACTATTATCGTGGTCAAAGCGCCAATGACGAAGCCTACTATGTGTTGAAACAAATCAAAGAACAAGAAAACGAGGGTAAAAACTATGGTGATATTGCCATCTTGTATCGGACCAATGCCCAATCGCGGACAATTGAAGAAGCCTTGATTAAGGCTAATATCCCTTACAAGTTAATCGGGGCGCATCGTTTCTACGAACGAAAAGAAATCATGGACATCTTGGCATATCTCCGTTTAGCCGCTAATCCTCGCGATTCGATTTCCTTTGAACGAGTGGTAAACGAACCTAAACGTGGGATTGGGGCGACGTCTTTAGCCAAGTTACAAAATTACGCTAATATGTACGGGCTGTCCTTGCTAGAAGCGGCTCAAGATGTGATGATGGCTGATATCCGTGGCAAGGCTGCCGGTGCCTTAGAAAACTTTGCCAAGCTAATTATGCAACTACACGCCTTGACCAACTCTGGGGTTTCCATTACAGAAATTACCCAAAAAGCTTTGGAGTGGTCTGGTTACCGTCAAAGCTTAGTGGAATCTAAGAAACCTGAAGATGAAAGTCGCTTGGAAAACTTAGATGAATTTATGACTGTTACCCAACAATTCGACAAGACTTGGCAACCGGCTGAGGAAGATAGTGTTCCTTTGACGGACTTCTTGGCAGACTTAGCTTTAGTTTCCGACCAAGACCAAGTCGAAGAAGAACCAAACGAGGTAACCCTGATGACCTTACATGCTGCCAAAGGGTTGGAATTTCCTGTTGTCTTTTTGATGGGGATGGAAGAAGGAATTTTCCCATTGTCACGGGCCAGCGTCGATGAAAACGAACTGGAAGAAGAGCGGCGCTTGGCTTACGTGGGAATTACCCGGGCTATGGAAGAGCTCTACCTGACCAACGCCTTTAGCCGCATGTTATATGGTCGTAGCCAAACCAATCCTGAATCCCGCTTTATTCAAGAAATTGACCAAGACTTAATCAAGAGTGATAATGCGGGTTTTGAAGAGGCTATTTCGAATCGGGTTTCCAGCTTTGGAGCTCGTCTGGATGCCAGTCGCCAACAAAGAGCCAATGTACCGAGTTTCAAGCAAGGTCGTAGTCTTTCTTTTGCGGAAAGAATGGCCCAAAAGCGCCAAAATACCCAACCGAAAGTACCAGTGACTTCTGGTCCCAGTGCTAACCAAGCTAATAATGACCAAGCTTGGACGGTCGGTACTAAAGTTATGCATAAAAAGTGGGGCTTAGGAACGATTGTCAAGGTTTCTGGCGGTAAGGATGTTGAATTAGACGTGGCCTTTAAGGAACAAGGTATCAAGCGACTCTTAGCGGCTTACGCACCGATTGAACGAGTTTAGAAAGGAAATAAGATGGAAGCACAAGTACGGCAAGAAATGCAGGCTTTAATCAGCAAACTTAACACCTGGAGTCAGGAATACTATGTAAACGACCAACCAACGGTGGAAGATTATGTTTATGATGAAGCCTATGCCAAGTTACTCAAACTAGAAGCTGATTATCCTGACTTAAAACAAGCCGACTCTCCTACTAACCGTGTGGGAGGCAAGGTTTTAGATGGCTTTGCTAAGGTCGACCATGAAATTCCTATGTTATCTTTAGGGGATGTTTTCTCCAAGGCAGAATTGGCAGAATTTACCCAAAAGTTAGCGGAAAATGTCGGTCAAGATTTGGCTTACAATTGTGAATTAAAAATCGATGGTTTGGCTATTTCCTTGACTTATGAAAAGGGTAAATTTATCAAGGGCTCAACGCGGGGAAATGGTTTAATAGGTGAAGATATCACTGAAAATCTCAAAACCATCAAGGCTATTCCTTTGACTTTGAAGGAACCCGTGTCGGTCGAAGTTCGTGGGGAATGTTATATGCCAAAGGATTCTTTTGTGAAATTGAACCAAGCTCGTGAACAAGAAGGCTTGCCGGTCTTTGCTAATCCTCGGAACGCGGCCGCGGGTTCTTTACGGCAATTAGATTCTAAGATTACGGCTCAAAGAAACCTTAGCGTATTCTTATACTATGTCATGGAACCGGAAAAGTTTGGCATCACAACTCAAGCTCAAGCCTTAAAACAAATGCAAGCTTGGGGGTTGAAAGTGGATGAACACGCCCACCTGGCCACCAGCCAAGCTGAAATTGATGCCTACATCGACCAATACCACGATCAAAGGCAAGAATTGGCTTATGAAATTGACGGGATTGTGCTTAAGGCCAATGACTTAACTACGCAAAAAATTGTGGGTAATACAGTCAAGGTACCGCGCTGGGCCATTGCTTACAAGTTTCCACCTGATGAGGAAGAAACAGTTGTCAGAGATATTGAGTGGACAGTAGGGCGTACGGGAGTAGTAACTCCAACGGCAGTTATGGATCCGGTAACTTTAGCTGGGACTACGGTAGCACGGGCTTCTCTTCATAATCCAGACTATCTTCAACAAAAAGATATTCGCCTAGGTGATACGGTCAAGCTTCACAAGGCTGGCGATATTATCCCAGAAATTTCCATGGTAGTCTTAGATAAACGTCCAGCTGATAGTGAAGTTTATGCTATTCCTACGGTTTGTCCGGAATGTGGTTCTGAGCTAGTTCATTTAGATGGTGAAGTTGCCTTACGTTGCTTGAATCCTCACTGTCCGGCGCTAGTTAAGGAATCTTTAGCCCACTTTGCGAGTCGAAATGCCATGAATATTGATGGTTTGGGACCTAAGATTATTGACCGTCTTTTCTCTGCTCATCTAATTCAAGATGTGGCCGACCTCTACTACTTACAAGCCAGCGATTTAGAAGGTATGGATAAGTTTAAAGAAAAATCAATTACTAAGCTATTGACAGCTATTGATAATAGTCGGCATAATTCTATTGAAAGATTAATTTTTGGCCTGGGAATCCGCCACGTCGGCTCTAAAGCCGGTCTCTTATTGGCCCAAAAGTTTAAGTCGATGGACCAATTAATGCTTGCTCAGCCAGAAGAAATTGCGCAAGTTGAAGGTTTAGGGGAAGTTATTGCTCAAAGCGTGGTGACTTATTTCGCTAATGAAGATGTGCAAGCAATTATTGTAAAACTTAAACAGGCTGGTCTCAACATGGATTACCAAGGCTTAGATGAAGCACAACTAGCTACCTTAAATGCGGATAGTCCAGTTAATGGTAAAACCATTGTTTTGACGGGGACTTTTGCTAACTTCAAGCGCTCCGAAGCTAAGACGTGGTTGGAAGCCCATGGTGCCAAGGTGACAGGGTCTGTATCTAAGAAAACTGACGTGTTGATTGCCGGAGAAAAGGCTGGATCAAAATTAACCAAAGCCCAAGAATTGGGTGTTGAGGTATGGAACGATAGTACCTTAACAGAATTAATGGAGGCAAAAAATTGAGAAAATCAAAGAAACTTAAAAGCCTAGTTGTGGTTGGGTTGAGTGTTTTACTACTGACTGCCTGTGGTAATTTAGGCTCTGGGGGGACGACTAACACAACGACAGAAAAAGATTCTAATAGTGGTTACCAAACTACTGGGTCGACTAGTGGTGATAATTACGCAGGGGTCATTGTTAATGGTCGCTATCGGACTAACAAATCTCGGGGAGTCGGTATTGCTCAAAATTCAGATAATTTATACAATTTGAAAAGTTTTGAAAGTGGTTTGACAGAAATTTCTAAAAATGTTTTTTCCACCAAATCTTATGTTTTCCAAGAAGGGCAAATCTTATCGAAATCAACCGTACAAAAGTTGCTTTCCCGCAAGTCTAAGTCTAATAAGATTGGTCTAAACCCAGTGGATAATGGTAAGACTGATCCGAATACCCGAAACCCCATGTATGTTCAACAAATTGAAGAACAAGATTACATGAAAGAAGACGGAGACGGCAAGTTAAGTCTCGCAGGGATGACCATTGGGATTGGGATGAATCGTAAGGATTACTACCAAAAGGAAGAATACGGAGCTACTTATACTTCTACGATTTCGAAAGAAGAAATGGTTGCCCAGGGGAAGAAGGCTGCCCAAGCGGTGCTTGAAAGATTGCGTAGCACCGAAAAAGTACCCGATAATGTGCCAATTGTGATTGCCATGTACCAACAAGCTGAAAATGACAGCTTAGCGGGAGGCGCTTTTTATGCTTACACTGTGGTTAAGAGTGGAGACCAAATTTCTTCTTGGAATAACACAGATTTAGCAACGTATGTCTTCCCAACAGCATCAGATGATGAATCACCTAACAGCAACGATGAAGCAGCTTTTAATTCTTTCAAGAAGCGGATTCAGGGTTTCTTCCCTAATTTAGCTGGGGTGACGGCTCAAGTGCAATACAAGGGTTCTAACTTGCAAGGGATGAAAATTAAGATTACCACCCAATTCTACAGTGAAACAGAAATTAACAGTTTTGCGCAATATGTCACTAAGGCGGCTAAAACTTACCTGCCAAGTGATATTCCAGTAGAAATTACAATCTTGGGTTCCGATGGTGACATGCAAGCTTTAGTCTCCAAGGATAGTGGTGATGATGCTTACTACATGCATGTCTTTTCTAGCTATTAAAATTATTGACAAGATATGTTAAAATTATAAAGAATCTAAAAATAAAGGACGGATAACATGGCAATTACTGCAAATGAAGTCAAGCACGTGGCTTCCTTGGCTAAATTGGAATTTAGCGACCAAGAATTAGAAATGTTCACTGGTCAAATGGATGAAATCATTAACATGGTGCAAGAATTACAGGAAGTTGATACCGAAGGCGTGAAGATGACCAGCACGGTGACAGACGCCATCAATGTTATGCGTGAAGATGTGGCCAAGCCAGGTATGGATCGCGATGTCTTGATGCAAAACGTACCCGAACAAGAAGACGGCTACATTAAGGTACCGGCAATTATTGATGAAAGTGAGGAAGGCTAAGCATGGTCAACTATTTTAGTGAGGATTTAACTAGTTTGCACCAAGGTTTGGTTAATAAGGACTTCTCTGTTGAAGAATTAACTAAGCAAACTTTTGCGACAATTAAAGAACGTGATGAAAAAGTTGAAGCTTTCTTAGCTTTAAATGAAGACAAAGCTTTAGCTAAGGCACGTCAATTAGATCAAGATGGCATTGATGTTAATAATGTTTTAGCTGGGATTCCCATGGGAATCAAGGATAACATTGTGACGGAAGGTTTAACTACGACTGCTGCAAGTAAGATGTTGGCAAACTTCAACCCTATTTACAATGCGACGGTAATGGATAAGTTAAATGCCCAAGATGTGATTACAGTTGGGAAGTTAAATATGGATGAATTCGCCATGGGTGGTTCGACTGAAACGTCCGCTTTCAAGCAAACTAAGAATGCTTGGGATCAAACTAAGGTCCCAGGTGGTTCTTCCGGTGGTTCCGCTGCTGCCGTGGCATCTGGTCAAGTGGTGGCTTCCTTAGGTTCTGATACTGGTGGCTCCATTCGCCAACCAGCTGCCTACAACGGGATTGTCGGGGTTAAGCCTACTTACGGGCGGGTATCACGTTTTGGTTTGATCGCTTTTGCTTCTAGTATGGACCAAATCGGACCAATGACGCGGACCGTTAAGGATAATGCTTTGGTCTTGAATGCCATTTCTGGCCACGACAGTCGTGATTTTACTTCCTCCCCTAAGCAAGTCCCTGACTTTAGTAAGGATTTAGACAAGGGTGTTAAAGGTATGAAGATTGCTTTACCAAAGGAATTCTTAGGTGAAGGGGTTCAAGCCGAAGTGAAAGACGCCATCCTAGCTGCTGCTAAGAAGTTTGAAGAGTTAGGTGCTATCGTGGAAGAAGTTTCCTTACCTTACAGCAAGTATGGTTTGCCGGTTTACTATATTATGGCTTCTTCTGAAGCATCTTCAAACTTACAACGTTTCGACGGGATTCGTTACGGTTACCGTGCTGACGATGTTAAGAATTTGGAAGATGTTTACGTGAAGTCCCGTTCTCAAGGTTTTGGGGATGAAGTTAAACGTCGGATTATGTTAGGGACCTTCTCCTTATCTGCCGGAACTTATGACGCTTACTTCAAAAAGGCTGGCCAAGTGCGGACTTTAATCTGTCAAGACTTTGCCCGTATCTTTGAAAAGTATGATTTAATCATGGGACCTACGGCGCCAACACCGGCCTTTGGTTTAGGCGAAGAAACTGACCCTGTGGTAATGTATGCCAACGATATCTTAACGATTCCAGTGAATTTAGCTGGTTTACCAGGGATGAGTTTACCAGCTGGCTTTGCTAATGGCTTACCAGTTGGGTTACAATTAATTGCGCCTCACTTCGAAGAAGCTCGCATGTACCAAGCAGGTTTTGCCTTCGAACAAGCCACAGACTTCACTAAGATTCCAGGAGGTTTTGCATAACATGAACTTTGAAACAACAATCGGGTTGGAAGTTCACATTGAAATGAAAACCAACTCAAAAGCTTACTCACCAGCACCAGTGCAATACGGGGCTGAACAAAATACCAATACTAACGTGATTGATTGGGGTTACCCTGGGGTTTTACCACAAGTTAACAAGGGTGCCCTAGAATTGGGAATGCGGGCGGCTTTAGCCTTGCATAGTAATATCACCCAAGATATTCACTTTGACCGCAAGAATTACTTCTACCCAGATAACCCAAAGGCTTACCAAATTACGCAAGCCCAAACCCCGATTGGGACTGATGGTTGGCTAGAAATTGAACTGGAAGACGGTTCTAAAAAGAAAATTGGGATTGAAGAAATGCACGTTGAAGAAGATGCTGGGAAAAACACCCACAATCCTAATGGTTATTCTTACGTCGACTTAAATCGGCAAGGGACACCTTTGATTGAAATTGTGTCTAAGCCTGATATTGCTTCTCCAGATGAAGCATATGCCTACTTGACGCGTTTACGTCAAATTATCCAATTCGCAGGAGTTTCTGATGTGAAGATGGAAGAAGGTTCTATGCGGGTGGACGTGAACATTTCAGTGCGTCCGATTGGATCTAAGGACTTCGGAACTAAGACGGAAATGAAGAATTTAAACTCCTTTGAGCACGTACGTAAGGGGCTTGAATACGAAGCTAAACGTCAGGCCGAAGTTATCATGGCTGGCGGTCGTATTTACCAAGAAACTCGTCGTTTTGACGAAGCTACAGGTAAGACGGAATTAATGCGGGTTAAAGAAGGCAAGAGTGATTACCGTTACTTCCCAGAACCTGATTTGCCACCAATTCATATTGATGATGAATGGATTGAACGCGTCAAGACGGAAATTCCAGAAATGCCTGACAAGCGCCGGGAACGTTATACCACAGAATGGGGCTTACCAGCTTACGATGCAGGTGTCTTGACTCAAACCCCAGAAATGTCTAACTTCTATGATGCGACCGTTGCGGCAGGGGCTGATCCTAAGTTAGCTGCGAACTGGTTGATGGTGGAAGTGAATGCCTATTTGAATGCCGAAAAATTGGAATTAGCTGATACGGCCTTGACACCACAACACTTAGCCCAAATGATTACGTTAATTACGGATGGTACGATCTCATCCAAGATTGCCAAGAAGGTTTTCCAAGAAATCATTAAGAATGACACCGATCCAAAAGCTTATGTGGAAGCTAAAGGCATGGTACAATTGTCTGACCCAGCTAAATTACAACCAATTATTGATGAAATTTTGGACAACAATGCCCAATCAATTGAAGACTTTAAGAATGGTAAAGACCGGGCAGTTGGTTTCTTGGTTGGTCAAATCATGAAACAAACTCGTGGTCAAGCTAACCCTAAAGTTGTGAACCAACTCTTAATGGCTAGTCTGAATGAAAGATAATTAAAAGGCCGAGGAGTTCCTTGGCCTTTTAATTACGAGAGGAAATAATGATGAGAAAACGTTGTCGGATTATTTATAATCCAACCTCCGGGCGTGAAGCAATGAAAAACGACCTGGTGCATATTTTAGATGTTTTAGAAAAAGCAGGTTACGAAACAAGTGCCTTCGCAACGACAGCGGAAGAAAATTCTGCCCAAAATGAAGCTCGTCGTGCAGCTGAAGATGGTTTTGAAGTTATTATTGCGGCTGGCGGAGATGGTACAATTAACGAAGTGGTCAATGGGATTGCTCCCTTGGAAAATCCACCTAAATTGGGCATTTTACCCGCTGGGACTACCAATGATTATGCTCGAGCTTTAAAAATTCCACGAGAAAGTCCATTAGAAGCTGCTAAGGTGATTGCTAATGGTAAGACCATTAAGATGGATATTGGGAAGGCTAACGAACATTATTTCGTTAACATTGCTGCTGGTGGGGTCTTATCTGAAGTGACTTACCGCGTACCATCGGAACTCAAATCCTTGTTCGGTTACTTGGCTTACTTGGTTAAAGGGGCGGAATTACTTCCCCAAATCAAGCCAATTGACCTGCACGTAGAATATGATGATGGAGTTTACGATGGCAAAGCGTCGATGTTTTTCTTAGCTTTGACCAATTCGATTGGAGGTTTTGAACAAATTGTGCCGGATGCTTCCTTGGATGATGGGAAGTTTACCTTGATTTTGGTGAAAACTAGCAATTTAGTCAATATCATGCAATTGATTACCAAAGTTTTAAACGGAAAACATATCGATGACGACCGAATTTTATATGTTAAGTCTAATAAGGTAGTTGTTCAAACCAAGGCAGATGAAGAAATGATGATTAATATCGACGGGGAATATGGTGGTGATACCCCTATGACCTTCGTCGATCTCAAGCAACACTTGGAAATCTTCGCTAATACGGATATGATTGCTGATGATGCCATGTCCCAACAAGAAGAACAAATCCAACACGATGCTAAGGAGCTCTTCGTCAAAAGTGTTGACGAAATGCTCAAGGAACAAGAAAACAAAGATTAAAAAGGCGGGCCTAATCGCCCGTCTTTTTGTGAAAGGAATTATATGGCAAAAATTAATGCACCCGTTAGAAATAAAGAAGAATTAGAGGTTGAAATTATTGACCTTTCATACCAAGCCATGGGCGTGGCTAAAGTGGATAATTATCCGCTCTTTATTGCCGATACCTTACCGGGTGAAAAGGTCATGGTGAAGGTGACTAAAACTACCAAAAATTTTGGTTATGCGCGGGTTTTAGCCTATCTCAAAAAGAGCCCTGACCGTGTGGAAAATCCTAAGCAAAAATACATGCAAACAGGGATTGCACCTTTAGGGCATCTTAAATATGGGGCTCAATTACAATTCAAGCAAAAGTTAATTCAAGATCTTTTAAAAAAGGCTCATTTGGATCTATCCGTGGACCAAACCTTAGGAATGGAACCGCCATATGGCTATCGTAACAAGGCTCAAGTACCAGTGCGACAAGTTCGTGGTCAGTTAGAAATTGGTTTTTTTAAGCAAAATAGTCATGATTTCTTACCGTTGGAAAACTTCATGATTCAAGATAAACGTATCGATGAAATTCTTCTTGCCGTGAGAGACATCCTGCGTTTTTACCGTACCCCGGCTTACAATGAAGAACATCACAACGGTGTTATCCGTCATATCTTAGTACGGCGAGGATACTACTCTAAGGAAGTCATGGTTGTTTTAGTTACTCGAACTAAGGACCTCCGCCAAGCTAAGGAAATTGCGCAAAAAATTCAAGAGCAATGTCCAGATGTAGTTTCTGTTTTGCATAATATTAATGATAAGAAAACCAATGTTATTTTGGGTCAGGAAACGAGACTTTTAGCTGGTAAAGAAACTATCACCGATACTTTGAATGGTTTATCTTTTGAAATTGGAGCTCAATCTTTCTACCAAGTTAATCCGGTTCAAACTGAAAAACTTTATAATGAAGCTATCAAGCGTGCTGGTCTTACAGGTAACGAAACCGTTATCGATGCTTATTGTGGTATTGGGACGATTTCCTTAAATATGGCCAAGCATGCGAAGAAGGTTTATGGGGTGGAAATCGTTCCGCAAGCTATCAAGGATGCCAAGGAAAATGCTAAGCGCAACTATCTAGCTCATAATACGGAATTTGAAGTCGGGGATGCGGAAAGCTGGATGGCTAAGTGGCAAGCACAAGGTATTAAGCCTGATGTTATCATGGTAGATCCACCAAGAAAAGGTTTGACGGAGAGTCTAATTGAATCCGCCACCCAAATGGCACCAAGAAAGATTGTTTACATTTCATGTAACCCAGCTACTTTGGTCCGTGACCTCCAGCAATTTAAAGACCATGGCTACGAGGTAACTCAACCAATCTTACCCGTTGACCAGTTTCCACAAACTACGCATGTCGAGAGCGTAACGGTTCTTGAGCGGAAAAAGTAGGACGCTAGAAACCGCGCCGTTAAGGCATTTATAAAATCAAAAAATGTGTATCTTTTTGTGACCAGTTTCCACAGATAGATACACCTTTTTTGTATGGAACTGGAAATGTTGATTTAATAGGCTTTGTCCTTAGTGGTGATCAGTTTCCACAGACTACCTGCAAAATTGGCTTAATTTCGGGGCGACCAATTCCCGCAATTAGTGTTGATATGTTCCCGCAGATTGAGTTGATCAATTTCCACAAAGAAAGTGACAGTTTCCTACAGTTAGATGATATAATTACCTATCAACTTATTACTAAAGGGGCAGAGTGATATGAAGAAAAATGATGTTAAGCTACAGACTAAGGTAAACAATGATTTGCGTACTGAACGTGAACAACAGTATAGGCGGATCATTAAAAGGCATCAGGCAGCATGGTTAGTTTTGTTTATTGCCGCAATTGCGCCAACCGACTACTCACTAGCCCATCAATTAATTTGGCTGCACTATATTTTCGTTGCTCTTTTTGCAGCGACTACCATTTCCATGGGCTATTGGTATCATCGGTTAAATCAACTACTTCATCCCAAAAACTGATAAATGAAGACAAAAAACCCAGCCAAATTAGCTGAGTTGAAGTGCCTTATAATTGTTAGACAAAATCTAACGATTATGAGGTGCTTTTTATAT
>NZ_AZFH01000114.1:0-254 GCF_001435735.1 Ligilactobacillus equi DSM 15833 = JCM 10991 | reverse complement strand
TTAACTTACTTGTCATCAGGTAACAAATTTCTTAGTGCAGATTTGTCTGGGTTAGAAACGGTATCAATTTCTGATTTCGACAAGTATTTGAAATATGTTGCATCGGAAGCTAAGAAAAATGATGGGATAACCCAAATGAACTACAATAAGCATATAGATTCTGAAGGGCGTACCATTTGGAATGATGGTTACGGCGGGGAATACTGGTACTCTCCCGGTATTACTCCGACAATAAGTCATGCGGATTCAACTTC
>NZ_AZFH01000113.1:13577-16232 GCF_001435735.1 Ligilactobacillus equi DSM 15833 = JCM 10991 | reverse complement strand
CTGATTAGTCGTTAAAAATCTCATTTTAACTTGTCCGTTTTCTTGACGCAAGACCATTCAAATTTAACTTTGAATATGGATAAAACTCGGATACAATTATCCATAATGTGCGTGGTGCTAGTTAAGTATCATTGACATAATCAGTGATACTAGGGTATTTCTGTTTTTTTATTAAGCAAAAGGTACCCTTAAACTTCGCTATATTCCTATTAGTTTATAGCCAAGTATGTGCCAGAAATTAGGTTGTATCTTTAATAAATATTGATATAGCAACGTTTTTTCTTAAATCAACTAGCACCACGCAAATAATGTCGTATCTAACTTAGAAAAACAACATCTAGTACTATTTCTGTACGAAAGAACAGTTGCGATAATTTTATAAGCAATCACTCTTAATGGTTTCGCTTTTTCACAATTTCAGCCATACAATCATATGTTAACACTATTTGAGTTGGATAAAATGGAGAATTATCACCTCTTATAAATCAGTATTAGCTGAGCTTAATGTACGTATGTACCCCACCTCATTAGAAATACCATAGAGTACAATCAAAAATATTGTAACTATCGATATCCATTTTACAAACTTAAAACATTCTGAAGGTTGATAAACTATTTTGATTTCGTTTGTTCCCTTTTTTAAAATTCTAATGCCAATTGTAGATCTTTTTGTTTTGTAATATGTTATCTTTTCCCCATTAGCTTCTACACTATAATTACCATAGTTAAAAAAAGGAAGATCAACATCTACACCCGATTTATTCGTGTTCAACATATATTCAATCCCGTTAGGTATGCTTTTATACTTTAATTTTGTACTCTTATTACCTACATATGCAATGTGATTACGTAAATCTTCTTGAATTTTAGCGTTACCGATATCCACTTTTGGCCAATAGTCACTAGATCCAACTCCAACATTATAGCCTGTCACAAAATATTTAAATCCCTTAGTAGAAGTAAGTTGATAGTCGCTAAACGGTGCTACTCTTTTTGAGGTTGGATTATAGTCTATAATAGTTTGGTTTTTTCTCGTATTAAGTAAAGTATACACTGAACTTAAGCTTAGAAATATAACCCCTGAACAAACTACAAAATACTTTAAAACTCTTCGACTTTTACCAACTAATATTTCAAATGTATCCACAGATGACACGGCTAAGAAAAAATTAGATATCATCAAAATACGTCCTGGCCATTGAATAGCTTTTATAGGTGTATTATTCAGAAAATTCCATGCAACATCAAATAACGTAGTTGTCGCACAAAAAGAAAAAATACCTAAAATAATTATCACTTTATTCATCTTCGACTGTTTTTTCCAAACACCTATCCCCATAATCGTTACTACTACAATCAAAGGGCCCAAGGAATCACCAGAATTTAATGCATTCATAATTGAATCACCAAATTTTATCCCAGCTGTTGATATATCTACTTCTTTAGTCGTTGATATATCATATCCATACGCAGATAATAATGTTACCCAGTAAAATAATGTTGCTAAAAAACTTGACATTATCGCATATACTAAGTATTTAATATTCTTAATAGTTCGCTGCCAATCACTAATAGTTATTAGTACTAATACAAAAAAAATGACAATAGAATAAATCATGACACTCAAGATATGAGTATAAATAACACCTATCATCCCTAACGATAAAAAATACCATTCTTTTTTGTCGTTATAGAAAATGCTATATAATCCATAAAATATTAATGGCAAGAAAGAACATGCAATCACTTGTCCTAAACCAAAAGTTTTAAACCACCAATTAAAAGTATACTCTGAAAAAATATATAAAAATGCAAAAATGAGACTCTTCTTCCTAGAACCCCAAAATTTTATGCCCATCATATAGGAAATAATCATCGAAATCCACATAAAGAATAATATTCCCATATAAACAGCCTCAATAGGATTTTTAAATATAATCATACATATAGCCATTGGATATAATGGTAAGAAACCATAAACCATATTAACAAATGTACCCAATTGATTAAAGCTGTACGTACTTATGTACGAAAAAGCATTTCCATTTTGAATATTTTTATATAAATCATAAATTCTATTTAAATGAAATGACATATCTACACCAGCATGAAGTGTTCCGCTGTGAATAAACGGTAGCATTACTATACTACAAGAAATAAGAAAAATAAAAATTGCAGTAACATCTTTTTTTAAATTACTTTTCAACATATAATCTTCTCCCAAATTCAAAATAAAACACATACACAGTTAATATGATTAACAAAAGCATTAATAAAAACCATCAAGCAAAAATAATAACACGAGGTGTAATATACCTAATTTTAATATTTTTAACTTTTTTCAACTAGGCAAACTGTAAAATTAAGTTAGCCACCTAGTAAAATAAAAAAATGCCATAAGCATTTGCCGTGTTATCATAAAATAACCAAATAAAACAAATGAAAGGCACGGTAAAGTACTTATGACATTGGTTAATGATAACACACAAATTGTAATAAATCACCCTCAAAAAGGAACTCATTTAACGATTCAAGAGCGTGGACAAATTCAAGCCTACAAAGAAATTGATAGTCGTTCTGAAATTGGGCACTTTGAAATTGATACTGTCGTTGGCAAGAAAGACTCTATGGACAACGTTTTAATAGTCTTAACTT
>NZ_AZFH01000113.1:0-13567 GCF_001435735.1 Ligilactobacillus equi DSM 15833 = JCM 10991 | reverse complement strand
TCGTATCAAAGATAAGAGTTCTGAATCCGTTAATAAGAAACTCGAAGAGTTGAAGTTTAGTATGGGTGAGAAAACATTCTATCAGACTTTCAAGTCTTTAACCTCAGATAACGGACTAGAATTTTCACGTCTTCAAGAAGTTCACAGTAACACTTATTATGCGACTCCATACACTCCAAGTGAACGTGGTTCAAATGAGAATGTAATTCATATGATTAGACGATTCATCCATAAAAGTACTGCAATTTTATCATATACTGATGATTATATTCAATTCGTAGAAGATGCAGTCAATGACTACCCACGAAAGCTTTTAGGTGGTTACTATACCGAATCTGTTTACTTATACAATGAAGTACTTTCACTTACTTCTTTGAATCAAGAAGTACCTTTTTGAGATAAAGTGGCTAACTTATATTTGCACTTTGAGCTTTTTTCAACTACTACCTTGGCTAAAGAGTTCTTAGATACATATAATTTTATCTTTTTACCATTTACATAAGCTACTAACTTATAGATGAACAATCGCAATATTTTTCCTTTGCCACCACTTTTTTGAAATATGCTATAATCAGGTATACCATAATAAATTATATCTTAAAGAGGTTATACAAACAATGAACAAAAAACTCTCTATCATTGTACCATGTTATTTTGAAGAAGAGTCCATCCCTCTTTTTTATACAGCTGTCGAAAATATACGTCCACAATTGCCTAATATCGAACTTGAGTACTGGTTTATCAATGACGGTTCAACTGATGGTACACTTAATGAAATCAAAAAATTTAACAAACTTAATCCAGAACATGTTCACTACGCCTCATTTTCTCGAAACTTTGGTAAAGAAGCAGCACTTTATTGTGGTTTACAGAATGCCACCGGAGACTATGTGACTGTCATGGATGTTGACTTACAAGATCCACCCGATATGTTACCTGAAATGTTTAAATACATTAACGAGGGATACGATTGCGTAGGTACCCGTCGAACCACCCGGCAAGGAGAACCACCTATTCGTTCGTTCTTTGCACGTATGTTTTATAAACTAATTAATCGTATCTCAGATACCGAGATGGTCGATGGTGCTCGTGATTTCCGGCTTATGACGCGCCAAATGGTTGACGCTATCCTTGAAATGTCAGAGTATAATCGTTTTTCTAAAGGTATCTTTTCTTGGGTTGGTTTTAAAACCAAGTACCTTGAATATCAGAACCGTGAACGTGTTGCCGGTAATACTAGCTGGAATTTTTGGAAACTATTTACCTATTCTATTGATGGAATCGTAAACTTCTCCCAATTTCCACTAGACTTAGCTGCTTTTTTTGGCTTCTTTTCTGCATCAATTTCCGGTTTAGCAATTATCTTTATCATTATTCGCTACTTAATTCATGGTGGTGATCCTACAACAGGATGGACATCTACAATTTGTATTTTCCTATTTATTGGAGGAATCCAATTGATGTTTCTTGGAATTATTGGCAAATATATTGGTAAGATTTTTACCGAAGTAAAAAATCGACCTATCTACATTATCAAAGAGAAAAAGTGAACTATACATACAAAAAGAGCCAGCATAACTGACTCTTTTTGTACTATATTCTAAAAATTTTCGACCAGGAGTCTGTACGATTACCTTCACCATTAATTAAATCATTGGAATAACGTAAGACCACTTGAAGATTATGACCTTTTAACTTAGCAATATTAATCTTATCAAACATTACGTTTGAAAAGCCACTATTTTCAGCGTTATATGCTCCTGGATAAGCTCGTTTTACATCCGGACGTTTCGTCGACTTGTATGTTACACGCTGAACTTCTTGATTAGTACTTGCATCGTACAAAATAGCCCATGCATACGGTTGATTGATTGACTGATCTGCAATGTGCCAACCACTCACAGATAAGCCATCATTACTAATCTTAACTTGATCTAAATTGGAAGCATTTTGCGTCCCATACACAGTATATGCACCTGTCCAAGCATCAATTCTACTTCCTTCACCACCTGTAGCGTCACTTGAATATCGCAATACAAATTGTAATCTATCTCCAGCACTATAATTACTCAATTTAGCTAAATCAAAGTAAACATCAAAACCATTTTTGCCATCTGTATAAATTTTTTTAGCACTTACCACGTCTGGACGAGCAACTAAAGTCGAAGTAGCACTATCGCTTGAATCACCAACTTTAATTCGCGTTAATTCACTACCCTTAGTTTGATCGAATAAAATTACATAGGCATATTTCTGATTGACAGATGTGTCAGCTACATGCCAACCCGTAACATGCAACTTACTTCCCGTCTTACCAACACTATCAATGTAGTATTCTTCATTTTTGTAACTGTACTTTCCAGACCATACATCTGTTTTATTGCCTTCACCATTCTCTTTGCTAGCATAACGTAAAACATATTGCAATTGATGTCCAGCTACATATTTCTTAATTTGACTTAAATCAAATTCTACCGCAAAGCCACTCTTAACAGCATCGTATACTCTTGGATAAGCATTTTGAACATCTTTTCTTTCAACTGCTTGGATTCGTTTACGAGCTAATTCACGACCCGCACTTGCATCATACAATACCACATAGCGATATGGTTTCACTGCAGATGCATCAGCTGCATGCCATCCACTAATCTTCAGCTTACTTCCTTGAATGTATGCAGCATCTACAACACCTACATTTGCATTAAATACGTATGGATCAGACCACCAGTCAGTATATACGCCTTCCCCATTTTTTTGATCAGAATAGCGTAAAACAAACTTCAACTGGTGCCCCGCAAAATCTTTACCTGCTAAAGAAAACGCTACATTAAAACGACTTTGTTCAACACCATAGATTGTTGGATATACTCGAGCAACGTCGTTACTTGAATCAGGAACATAAGCAACTCTCCCTAATTCGCTATTAGCAGTTGTATCATACAAAATAACATATGCATTTTTTTGGAAGTAGGACATATCTGCTGCATGCCAACCCCTAACTACTAAGTCAGTACCACTCATTCTAATGTCATCAATATTAGCACGATTTTCCAAAAATTGACTGTTATTGAGGGAAACATACTGCAACGGTAAATTGATAATATGCACTTGCCCTAGGGAATCCACGGCAACACCTAAATAGTTAGGTTGAAGACCATACTTTTTCGGATCTTCTGTTCCATATAAAAGAGAGTTGCTATGACTATCATTTGTAGCCATAACACTTGCTCCCCCATTTTGTAGAGTATCATCGTTATAAAGCATGGTAATAATCACATCAAAAACTGCCTTTTTCAATTGATACATTGTCGTTTGGTAAGAACCAGTTTTTCTTGCAGCGTAATTATTTATTGATGATGAACCATAATTTTCTTGATAACCACCTATTCCATAGGATAAATATGCCCTAGTTAGTGCATTATAATCATGATTATTGTTGGTAATAATACTAAAATTATCTTTATTATATTCTCCAGCAACTCTACGTGCTAAATCAACTGATTTAGGTACTACATTAAACTTCCACGCGTCATTTGAAACACCATTTTTTGACCACACAGATTGTCGCACTGGATTTAATAAATCTGCTGCAAAATTAGTTAGCTCCATAGATTCATCAAGCGTCAAATGCCCATAATCAGAGACAACTTGCACCTTATCATCCTTAGCTGATGGTGAATTTTTTACTGCATCCATGTTATCATAGGAATAAATTTTCCCTTTCACATAAGCAGCTTTATTATTTTCGTCGTATGTTAGATAATTCCCCGGAATTTCAGCTACTCCAACTTTATCTGGTGTTTCAGTTGATGGTACAGTAGCAACTGTAGATTCTGAATCTACAACTATAGCATTTACATTTTCTTGTGGAGTAGCACTCGGATTGTTAGTTACCGTAGATGTCACTGATGTTTCTTCAGGATTACTATCCGCTACTGTATCTGTTTTATCAGTTACCGTAGGCGTAACATCCTTCGATACACTTGGTGTAGCCGTAACCTCTACTTGTGGTTCATTAGTAGGTAAATCTGTATTTACTCCATCTGCAGAAGCATTATTAACTCCCAATAAAACTGTACCTGTTGCCACCACTAAGGTTCCAGTAATTATTTTTTTAGGTTTCTTCATAGTTTCCTCCTCCCATTGGATTGCAATATTTTTAAAATACTATCTCTAAATTTTAAACATTCGTGACCAATAATCAGTCCGTAAACCTTCCCCATTTCGTTGATTAGAATAACGAACAACTACTTGAAGATTATGACCAGCTAAAGTTTTTAAGTTCACATTCTTAAATGTAACGTTAAAACCACTATTAACAGCATTATAGATATTAGGATAGACACGAACAACATCTGGTCTTTGAGTTGGAACATAAGCTTGCCGTGTTATTTCCCGTCCGGTAGTTGCGTCATATAAAATAATGAAGGCGTTCTTCTGATTTATGCTAGCATCGGCTGCATGCCAACCGGTAACTGTTAAACTGTTCTTTTGATAATTAGCTTTTACAGTATCTAAATGACCTGCATTAGCAGTAAATTTGTAGACATCTGACCATACATCTGTTCGATGACCTTCTCCATTGGTAGCATCAGAATAACGTGACACAATCTGATATTCATGACCAGCTACAAAGTTTAACTTAGTTAAGTCAAATTCAACATCAAATCCAGATTTGTCAGCATTATAGTAGTTCTTAAGTCTCTGCACATCAGAACGCATTACTAGTTTAGACGTAGCAACATCGTTTCTATCACCAACTTTAATTCGCGCAATTTCTCGGCCAGCAGTTTTATCATAGAGAATAATGTACGGATTAGTTTGATTTCTAGATGCATCAGCTGCATGCCAACCTATGACGTGAAGTTTAGTTCCTTCAAGCTTAGCAGTATCAATAACAGCTTCATTACCATTAAAGTTATATTTACCAGACCAAATATCAATCCTGTCGCCTTCACCGTCACTATTTGTAGCATAACGCATCACTACCTGTAAATTATGACCGGCTACAAAGTTAAGTTTACTTAGGTCAAAACTTACTGAAAAACCACTATTAACTGCATTGTACAAGTTAGGATAAGCCCTTTTTACGTCATCTCTGCGAATCGCAGTAACTTTTTGACGACCGATTTCTTTACCGGCAGTAGCATCATATAAGATAACGTAGTTATATGGATGACTCACGGCATCTGTAGCAGCATGCCAACCAGAAATTTTTAATTTAGTACCATCAATATAAGCAGAATCAACAACTCCTAAACTTTGCTTAAGTTGGTAACCTTTAGACCAGTAATCAGTCATAGAGCCTTCACCATTTGCTTGATTAGAATAGCGAGCAATTAGTTTAATCTCCTTGTTATTAATGTCATAATTTCCCAAATTAATTGATAAATTAAAGCCACTCTTCCCCGCATTATAGACTGATGGATAGACCTTGGCTACATCAGGACGACTATTAGGATTATAAGCTATACGAGTAATTTCATGATTATTAGTTGCATCAAAAACAATCATATATGCATGTCCCTGATTTTTAGCAGCATCAGCTGCATGCCAACCACTTACTTTAAGTGTATTGCCACTAATAGACACACTATCAAATGCGCCTACGTTTTCTGAACTAACACTAATTTGCTTCAGCAAACCATTATAATCACGGCTCACATCTAAATTATAACCTGGTGCACTTGGTAAGTAAGCAGTTGAAGAAAACTGCCAAGCACCATAACCTGCATTATGATGTTGCTGCTCATAATACCCACCACGGTTAGGAGTATATGGATATTGTGCAATCCAAGTTCGAGCTCGACCAACTGTCGAAACTACCTGATCACGGTAGGCATAACTTTGGTAAGTATACACAGCATGGTTATTGTAACCTGCATTATTTAAAGTTGCCCAAAAAGTATTCAAATAAGAACCAATTCCTGGTGTGTAGGTTGAACTATCTTCCATATCAGCAAAGATTAGAGTATTACTACCAAGACCAAAACGACGTAATGCACTTACCATGTGATTAGCCTCATTTTGAGCAGCACCGGTAGAATTAAATCTTGCATAATGATAAACTGCGATATTTAAACCTGCATTACGTGCATAGGTAACTTGAGTTCCTGCGTACGGATTAGTATAACCTGTATTTTCAGTTAATTTAACAATAACTGTTGAAACCCCTAATCTCTTTAATTCATTGAAGTGCCCCTGGTTCATCCAATTTTGGTATGAAGCAACATCTACTGCATCTACTTGTGTATAGTAACTATTCCCAATTGCAAAGCGGTCAACTGAATTTGTGGCTGCTACAGCTACTTGTGGTTGTGATTGAGTACTCATCGTTACCGATGTATTAGATTGTAGCTTTTCTTGGTTATCTTCAACCATTGTCAACTCAGAATCTGTTACTTGACTATTACTTGCTTGTTCCTCACTAGTAATAGATATAGCATTAGAATCTTGCGTTACACTTTGATCTGTTTCTTCAGTATCTGATTTGTTCTCATCAATTGAATTAACAGACTGTGTTGTCTCAATATTTGTTGTACTACTTTGATTTTTTTCTTCATTCGTTATATTTTCTTGAACAGCATCACTATTTGTAGAATACGACACAGTAGCATCTTCACTAACTTGGTCAGCTGCTACATTTGTAACTCCTGTATATATCCCAGCGATTAACCCTAAAAAGGTAATGGGCGCAACAACCCAGTTTTTACCAGATTTATACATTTTAAAACGCTTTTTAACTTGGCGATTCATGTATTTCCCCTTTCAAACTATATAAAATTCTTTGCAAGTAATTTCATCATAGCCTAGCATTTCGTGGTATACAAGTCTTTACCGTAAATGTCATTTTTTTGTAAATTAATTGGATAAAATTTTGTGTAAAAGTAAGGCTGGGAAAAAGTCCTAAAAATTAAAAAGTGCCAGAAGAAATATTGCTGAGGAAAGCATTGATTTCTAGCACTTTTTATTATGGTAATTTTCTAAGTTCTAGCTAAAAAGTTAGTTTCTTCCCTCGCCTCATTAATCCTACTTCATTATAGAGTCCATGTATTCTAAACGTGATTCGATAACTTTATTATAATTTTCTACTACCTCTTTTGACAATCGATGCGTAGTATTTGAAATGTTTTTTCACAATCTATCATTATTTTGATAGTTTGGAAGTCCTATTGTTTCCACCCATTTATTTATTAGTGTAGTAATATTTTCATCCGAAAATACTGATTTTTTCAACTCTAGATAGCGCTTCTTAATCTCAGGTTCGTGATAATGATAAATCGTCGATAACAACTTGTTATTATTAGACATTGTCACCCATGTTTTTTCCTTCAACGATAAAGTTTCACCATTCCAACTATTATCCCAAGATGCATCTAAATCGTATGGCATTAAAACCCACTTGGTGTTTCCATCTTTCAAATAGTGAATATTTTTGGCAAAACCATCAATGTTATTAATCACTAAAGAAAATGTAATATAGTCTACAGCTGCCTCTGTATCTAAATACTGTGTCTCTAATCGATGATATTCATCTCCATCCGTAGCATTAGCCAAAGCAACCAATTCATTAAATGCATCTACCGTTTTTTGTGTTATATCAGCTGGCGATATTGCTTCTAAATTATTAGGGAAATCTGATAAAACTGCATTTTTCCGCAATTTAGGAGCATCTGTATAATTTTCACCCGTTATTATAATTTGCTCTTGATTCTTATTGTCCATATTATAAAGTTTATCTTGATGATAAGTTGTTAAAACATATAGACCTTGGTCATTACCATTAATTACAATTGTAATTACTTAACAAGATTCTTAAACAAAAAATGTCTCTATATAAAAGGCTGAGGATAATCGATTTACCTGCAAATTTTTTCATACTTCTATTAGAGATAAAATCTACAATAAGTTGTAATTAAGTATTATCATCATTTAATAACGGTGTTATGAAAGGATGAGACCGGAAACTCAAATAGATGTTACGAACTGCATACGGCTATCACAATTTCGACCACCTACGAAAGCGAACTATTCTTCAGTGAAACTACAAAACAAAAATTTTGTGAACAGCAAAAAAGTTGGTACAAATTACTATACCAACTTTTCGTATTATCGAATTATTAACTATTCACAACGCGAACACCAAATGATGGTGCGTAGTATGCCGTGCTTCTGATGGCAACTGGTTGACCATAAGTTGAAGCATCAATATATTTACCATTACCAAGACTAATACCTACGTGGTGAGGAGCGTTAGCAGAACCCCAGAATAAGAGGTCCCCTGGTCTTACTTCCGTAGCTGCGACTCGCGTACCATTATATTGTTGTTGGTAAGTCGTTCGTCCTAAATTGATTCCAACCTGAGCGTAAACGTATTGTGTAAATCCAGAACAGTCAAATCCTGCAGTTGTTGTACCACCCCATGCATATGGTGTCCCTATCAAACTTTTAGCTACAGAGGCCACACGTTCACGTGTTGTATCCACCTTTAAAACACCATTACTTTGGAAAGTGTAGTTGGCACCATCAATATTATGTGTACCAGTATACATCACACCGTTACCACGATCGAAGAAGTACTTGTTGTTGTTAATTGTTTGCCAACCGTGTTGCATAGCCCCATTACTTCCAGCAAAATAGTAAGTATTACCATTCGCTGATTGGAAACCAGTTTGCTTATTACCATTACTGTAGAAGTAATTTTGACCACCAATATTAGCAATACCATTGTATCTTAAACCATTGACGTAATATACATTACCATCTAAACCATTGAAGCGATCACCGTTTCTGTAGTAGAAGGTCGCACCATCCATGTTAACGTTTCCGGAGTATCCTTGCCCGACATTGTTATACAGCTTAGTTCCCCATTGATCACTTCTTTGACCTTCGCCATAAACAGCATCATTAGTAAATCGAGCTATCAATCTATATGCATGATTAGACTTCAAACTATTTGTAAACTCTACTGAAAAACCTGACGTAGCAGCATTTCTTAAGTTAGGGTAAACACCTTGCACATCATTACGGGCAAGATTATTACTTACCTTAACCCGACTGACTTCTTCATTAGCTGTTTGGTCAAATAAAATTAAATAACGTACCGGCTTGTCATAACCTTGATCAGATGCAAACCATCCTGTTGCAGTCACTTTGTTACCAGAAACCGTTAACTTATCTACTGCAAAGCCAGATTCGTTAAATTTATGTGCTCCTGACCATAAATCAGTCCGATTTCCTTCACCACCAACAGCATCATCGGATACACGCATCACTACTTGATAATTATGTCCAAGATTAAAGCCTAACTTAACCATATCAAAACTAGCACTAAAACCACTAGCTAAAGGAACATATGCATTTGCATAAGCTTTTTGAACATCCGTGCGATTTACTGCTTTAGCTTGAGCTTTGTCATCGCTTTTACCAATTTGAATTCTTTTAACTTCATGTCCTGCTGTTTGATCAAAAAGAATTAAGAACTTATTTTGTTGCTTAACTTCTTGAGGATTAAAGAACCATCCATTCACTGTTAACTTACTGTCTTGTAATTGGAAGCTATCCAAATTGTAGGCACTCGTACTTAAGTTTTTAACGCCAGACCAAAAATCTTGACGTTGACCTTCACCACTTTTGGCATCGCTAGAATAGCGAATTACCACTTGTAATTCGTGACCTAAGGCTTTAGCAATTACTGAATTAGCAAACGTTACATTAAAACCTACAGCGTCATTACTGTAAATCCCACGATAAGCATTACGTGCATCTTCACGTTTTTCAACTCTAGAAGTAATCCCGGTCTTACTTTCGCCAACCTTTACACGAGCAATTTCTTTACCAGCTGATTTATCAAATAAAATTACATACTGGTTTGGCATTTGTTTAGAGTAATCAGACACATGCCAACCCACAACATTTAAACCGTTTTTGTCAAAGCTGTAATTGTCTAAGTTAAAAGCACTTTGATTGAAAACATGCTTAGCTGACCACATGTCTGTCTTAGTACTGTTAGTATTCTTGTTAACATACCGTGAAACAACTGAGATTTGGTTCCCACCCACGTAATCAAGTTTAGATAAGTCAAAAATAATATCATATCCACTATCGGCAGCATTAGCAATATTCGAGTAGACTTTTTGTACATCTTTTCTTGACACACGCTTTGAAGTTGCTACATCAGTACTTTCACCGACCTTAACTCGTGCAAGTTCATGACCACGAGTGTTATCAAATAAGATAACATATTGGTCTTGGTTAGTTGTAGAGTAATCCGTTGCATGCCAACCGTTAACGTGTAATGTGTTCTTGTTAATGGAAAAATCATCAACATGAGCAGCATTCTTATATGGTATAACATCTTGTGACCATAAGTCTGTGTATTGGCCTTCACCATTACGTGGATTATTTGAGTAACGGGCTATCAAGCGAATGGTGTGGTTAGCTAAATTGTAACCAGATAAATCAAAGGACATATTAAAACCACTATACTTAGCATTGTAGATAGTTGGATAAGCCTTCTTAACATCATCACGTTCTACCGTGGCATATTGCTGACGTGTAACTTCACGGTTAGTTGTAGCGTCGTAAACAATCATCCATGTTGATGTTTGATTGTGTGAATGGTCTGCTGCATGCCAACCAGATACTTGTAATTGGCCTTGGTCATCTAACATAATTTTATCGAAATGGCCTTTATTAGCATGATTACTTGAATTGTAAGTAGAAGTTGTGTCAACTTTATTCACTTCTTGGCTTGCTGTTGCCGCTACTTTGGCAGTCGTTTCAACTTGTGATGTTGCTGTCGTAGTACTTTTTTGTGCAGCTACATTAGCGGGAGTAACAGTTACGGTAGGAGTCTGAGCCACCGATGCTTCTGTTGAACTCTGAGCATTTTCAACAGTTTGAGCTGATACAGCTTCAGTTGCCGTAACTTCTGAAACTTGTGTAGATGCTGTACTTGTTGCATTTTCTGCTACTTCATTTGCTGCAGTATCTTGAGATGTAGTATTCACCGTTTCAGCTTTTTGGGCTACTTCACTGTTTTCAGTAGCAGTATCTTCTTCAACAATAATTGTAGCTGCATCTGATGTACCTTGTGCAGTTGTAGTTGCATCTGTAGTAGTTTTAGCACCAGTATCAGTAGTGGTATCGGCCGCAGCTTTACCCATTCCCATATGAGTTCCAGCTGCTAACCCTAAAAATACAAGAGGGGTTACAACCCAGTGCTTACCAGCTTTATACATTTTATAACGTTTTTTTTCTTCTTTTCTCAAAATATTCTCCTCGTAATATATCTTGATTAATCTGTTATTTTATCTAGAGCGTATTACTAAAAGCCTCTAAACTTTTAAGCTCTTATTTTGATTTCTTAATTTAGAATTGGCTATTTTTATGATACCTTAATTACTTATCAAATACCATTAAGATCCGTTTTCATTTATGTTACAACAAAAGCAGGTGAAATTATAATTTTACCTACTTGTGCTATATTATTTCAACATTTCAGCAACTTTGCGCGCAACTTGCTCAACTTTACTAATTCCCGTGTTTAACGGATTATTGTATGAATAAATAGCAATAGTATATCCTTTACCGTTATTAGGAATAAAACCAATACTATTCACATACCAATCTGAGTAACTATTACCAGTTAACCAACCATTTTTTAAGTAATAATCACTACTTCCTGCGGAAATGCCCCAACGTTGACTACTATCAATTGTGTGCATCAAGTTACGAATGTAATCTTGTGATTGACGATTCAAATACCATGAATTATCCGTCATGAAAATCTCATAAAGTAATTTAAGTTGATCTCTTGGAGTAGTTTGCGTTACCCCCCAGCTCCATCCAGGAATAGTCTCATTCATACCGAGATCACGATATAAATTCGCAGCTGCATTCGATCTTCCTTCCAGATAATTATTTAACAATGTAGTTGTTGCATTATTATCACTATTTCTAATCATTATTTCAGCTAAACTACGTTGGTAAGCTGTTAAATTTCCACCAGTATTATGAAGTAACTCTGCTAAAACAGCCACCTTAACTGTACTTGCCACTACAAGTTTTTTGCCACTAAAATTAGCGTATGAGTAAATTTGTCCAGAATTTTGCGATTGAATTGCAATTGTCATATCAGTTCCTAATGAATTAATCAAGTTATTAAGTTCACTAAAGCTCCGAACATCCCCATTACCATTAAATGCGTATGCTACACCATCAACCCATAAAATCGTCGACTTTGCCTGTTTTTGTGTTACCGGATCAAAATAATATCGATGGCCATCAATATTTTGCCAACCAGTTTGACGATATCCATCACGGTAAAAATAAACTTGCCCATTCTCGTTCATAAGTCCGTTATACTTTTGACCGTTTCCGTGGAAATACCCTGACCAAGTGTCAGTATATTTTCCTTCACCATTTTCTTGATTAGAGAAGCGTAAAACGTATTGATAGGTATGGCCTTGATTATATGCAGGAAGATCCATAAAGGTGACTGAAAAGCCACTTTCATTAGCGTCGTGTAAGTTAGGGTAAACATGTTGCACATCCGGCCGAACTATTTCATTAGTAACTTTTGCTCTAGCAATTTCATGTCCTAACGTTTTATCAAAGATAATTACATAGCGGTATGGTTGGTAGAGACTAAAATCTGAGGCAAACCAACCATTCAATGCTATGTTATGACCTTTAACACTTACCGTATCAACCGACCCAGCTGATTGATTAAATTTCCGTACCCATGACCACTGATCATAGTATTTACCGTTACCATCACTATCGTTAGATTGGCGCATCACAATTTGATAATCATGATTGTTATCAAACTCAAGTTTATCTACCTCAAACGTAGCTGAAAAACCACTATCTAACGGTGCATAGTTATTCGGATATACTTTCTGCACATCAGGACGATTTACTTTGGTGGCTTGAGCAACATTATTATTTGTGCCTACACGAACCCGAGCTAGCTCATGTCCAGCTGTTTTATCAAATAAAATCAAGTATTTATTTGGTGCTTTAAAAGCATTTGCATCAAAAGACCAACCTGAAACCTCTAACTTATTACCAACTAACTTAAAACTGTCTAAGGCATACGCAACTTGACTCAAATCTTTTGCTTGAGACCAAAAATCCTGTCGTTGGCCTTCACCATCCTTAGCATCACTAGAGTAGCGAATCACCACTTGCAACTTATGTCCGGTTATCTGAGAAAACTTCAGCATGTCAAACTTAGCTTTGAAACCAACATCACCGTTACTGTAGATATTTCTGTAGGCGTTCCGAGCGTCTTCACGTTTCACTGTTTCGGAAGTAATCCCTGCTTTATTAGTCCCAACTTTCACCCGTGCCACTTCGTGACCGGTTGTTTGGTCAAATAAAATTAAGTATTGGTTTGGCATTTGTTTAGCGTAATCAGATACATGCCATCCTTCAACTGTGAGATAATTTCCATTAAAACTAAAGTTATCTAAGTTATAAGCACTATTCTTAAAGATACGTGATGCAGACCAAACATCCGTACTAGTATCTTCCGTATTTTTTCCGACATAACGTGAAA
>NZ_AZFH01000016.1:0-18745 GCF_001435735.1 Ligilactobacillus equi DSM 15833 = JCM 10991 | reverse complement strand
TAACCAATTGGATTTCTTCCATCGCTTCTTTTTACGTCCTGTTATGGTGTGCTTACGTCTTTTTGAGCTAAGTGCTCTGTTACAATTGTTGTAATAACTTTTTGAAGAATTTCCAATTGTTCCACTGTAACATACTCGTATTGACCATGGTAATTGCCACCTCCGTTAAAGAGGTTAGGAGCAGGGATACCTTTTTGCGTGATAAAATTACCATCAGTTCCGCCTCTAAATGGTTGAACGTTGGGAGTAAGTCCCACTTTTCGATAAGCATCAAGGGCAAGGTTCACAATATAAGGATTTTTGACGATTTCATCAGCGATGTTACGGTACTGTTCCCGGAGGTGTAATTTAAACCGTGGCTTATCAAGGTTGGCATTGAATTCAGCAACAAGAGCTTGTAAAAGTTGTTCTTTTTGGCGCCATTTATCATGATCAAAGTCGCGGACAATCATCTTAACTTGTGCATGGTCTACCGTAGCTTGATAACTGTGGACCAAGATAAAACCTTGATGATCCTTAGTTTTTTCAGGTACTTCATCTTTAGGTAATCGTGCAATAAATTCTTGGGCTAAAAGTCCGGCATTGACTAAAAGATGATAGGCGTTACCTGGATGGACGGAGGTTCCCTCAATGTCGAGAATAGCTTCTGAAGCATTGAAAGTCTCATATTGTAGTTCACCAGGTTGACCATTATCCAAAGTATAGGCAAATTCTACCGGGAAATCATGAGGATCAAAGCGTTGCGCACCAATTCCAATTTCTTCATCAGGGCCAAAGCCGAGGTAAAGGTCACCATGTTCAATTTCAGGGTGCTCTAAGAAATATTTCGCCGCTCCAAGTGCGGCAACTACGCCGGCCTTATCATCAGTTCCTAATAGGGTTGTCCCATCACTGGTAATCAAGGTTTGGCCCTTTAATTTTTTAACCTCTGGAAACTCAGTAACTGAAAGCACAATTTTCTTTTCGGTATTAAGGATAATGTCTTGGCCGTCATAGTTAGGATGGACTTGGGGTTGTACATTTTCTGCTGCAAAATCAGCGGTATCTAAGTGGGCAATAAAGCCGATAGCTGAAATCTCTTGATCCGTGTTACTTGGTAAGTATCCAATCGCAAAGCCTGATTTTTCGTTGTAATAAGCTTTAAGACCTAAGTCGCGCATATCAGCGACTAGCTTGAGAGCTAGTTCTTTTTGCCCGGGAGTTGAAGGAGTTAATTGATGACTGGCAAAGTCTGAACGACTATTATATTTTGCGTATTCAATAAACTTATCTTGAAGAAAATTGGTCATTTCAAAACCTCCTATTTGTTAGCAATGTATGCTTCCTTAAAATCATATGGGCAACCAACAGGGTTGTATAAGATATTCTTCACGTTGGCGCGGAGTAATTGTGGTTTGGCAACTTGGAAAAGTGGAATAGTTCCTTGTTCGTTCATTAAGACTTTTTCGGCCTTAACCAAAGCTTGCCAACGTTTTTCTGGTTGGTTGGCGTAAGTGTCTTCCGCTTCAGTTAAGAGTCGATTAAATTCTGTACTGTCGTAGCCAGAGGTGTTGTAGCTTGAACCTTTTTCAAAGACATCTAAGAAGTTGATTGGGTCAGCTAAGATGGCTTGCCAGTTCTTAACGGTCATGTCGTAATCACTTGCTGATTGACGTGCAATTAATTGTGTATATGGCAAGGACTGAACTTCAATCTTTAAGCCGTCTAACTTAGCCAATTGACTTTGTAAGAACTCGGCAACTTGTTTAGCACTATCAGTATCAGAAACCGAAAGAGTAACGGTTAAGGAATCAAGTCCTTCTTCTTTTAATCCTTCTTGCCAAAGTTTTTTAGCTTCCTTTAAGTTGTAAGCAACACCGGCTTTAACGTAGGCTTCGTCTTGGAATGCTTGGCCTGTCTTAGGGTTTTCTCCCATACCAGAAGGAACAAAACCTTTAGCTGGGACAGAACCGTCTTTCAAAACGTTATTTGTCAATGATTGACGATTGATAGCCAAGGAAATAGCCTTACGAAGCTTGAGGTTTTTGAAAGCTTCCACCTTAGTTTGGTTCAATTCTAAACGTTGGATAGCAGAGGCTTTTCTTTGATGATAAGCTTCATTGTTTTTGTTAGCTGCGACTTGGGCACCACTTAAGAGGGTTTCGTCTGCCTTATTTGATTGGAAAAGGTTGTAGGAAGTAGTTGTTGATTCGGTAACTAAGGAGTTAATTTCTTTCAGGTGAACATTTTTCTTGTCCCAGTAAGTATTATTTTTAACCAAAGTCCATTTTTTATTAGAACCAGTCCACTTAGTTAGACGGTAAGGTCCTAGGAAAACTTGATATTTAGCTTGAGTACCATACTTATCACCAAATTTCTTTACCGCGTTTTCATTTTGAGGGAAGAAAAGTGGGAAAGCCAAGAGGGTCTTGAAGTATGGCACTGGTTTAGTTAATTTGATTTGCAAGTGATAATCGTCAAGAGCTTTAACCCCTAAAGTATTGACAGCTTTTTCACTTTGATTGATGGCTTTGGCATTTTCAATTTGGTAGAGGTAAAAGGCCATGGAAGCTTTGGTTTTAGGATCAACCGTTCTTTGGTAGGCATAAACAAAGTCCTGGGCAGTCAAAGTATCACCGTTTGACCATTTAACGCCCTTACGCAAGGTGAAGTCATAAGTTTTACCGTCGGCTGAAACCTTTGCTTTTGTAGCGAGGGCAAGTTCAGGTTTTTGATTTTTTCCTAAACGGTAAAGCCCTTCTTGAGTGTTCAACAAAGTATTAAAAGAGGTCGTATCGGTTGCTAAAGAAGGGTCTTGGGTTGAAATCATCGCTGATTCAGTCCAATTTAAAGTCTGTTTATCGGAATAGGAACTGGTATTATCAGCCTTTTTTCCACAAGCAGCAAGTGTGAAAGTTGTCAGTAGGGCAATTCCTACAATGGATGTCGTCTTTTTGAGTTTCATAAAACTCCTCCTTTACTAAAAAAATCCCTAGAAATAACAGTTGTTATCTCTAGGGACGCTAATAAACAAATTTTAAGCGTGGTACCACCCAAATTCGCTAGGAAAATCCTAGCCTCAAACATGTTAACGCATGGCTGCGTGCTAGGCTCAAAGCTTCACCTAACAACCACTCCCGGACCATCTTCGCTATTTAAGGAAGGTCGCTTCGCAGCAATTAGCGACTCTCTGGGCATCCCGCCATAGTTACTCATCCATTCTTCGTGGTAAATAATTTATGCACTTATCATAAAAGTGATTTCATTTTTTGTCAAGAATAAATTAATTCTTTTTTAATTATATCAAATTTTTTGTAATTATAATTTTATTAATTTGAGAGACTTGTCTCTAAAAACTTAGTGGTTGATGGTGAAGGCAAAGACTTCGCTGCGTTAGCTACGAGCACCACTTCCACAACTTACAACTTGAAGAAGGCGCAACAATACTTCCAAGCGGGTTTGAAGGAATTAGGGCAAGATTCCCTAACTTTGAACCTCTTGGGTGATGATGATGCCACGAAGAGCATTACGGAATTTTTACAATCTCAATTAGCTTCCCACTTGGATGGCTTGAAAGTTGAAGTTACTAACATTCCTAAGCAATTACGGATTACGCGGATGCAATCCGGAGACTATGATTTGGTCTTCACTGGATGGGAGCGGACTTCCAAGATGCGATTTCCTTCTTGAACTTATTTACCACGGAAAGTACCTACACTTTTGGAAAGTGGGGGAATACTCAGTATGATGAATTAATTGCGAAGTCCAAGACGACGGATGCTAATGACGCAACTAAGCGTTGGAAGGATTTGACGCAAGCCTCTGACTTATTATTAGATGAAACTGCAATCGCACTATTGTATCAACCTTCAACGGTTACCATGTAGAAAGCTAAGGTTAAAGGTGTGGCTTACGATTCTGTAGGTCAATATAATTTTAAGGACGCTTATATTAAATATGCACCACCAAAATTTTGGGGTGCATTTTCAGATTAAATTACAAAAAATAGTATAAAAATTTACTTACAAAATGCTTGTGTTTTTTTCATAAAGGTGGTATAACTTAAAGCATAGACGGAGAAAACGTCAATTTGAACGGAAAGAGGGAAAGGATAATGACTCAATTTATTAATGTAATGCAAAACATGATGTGTATGTGTTGTTCATGTATGGTGAAAAATACATGCCTATTTGCATTTTCCAAATTGAGTTTTAAAACCCGTAGTCTAGGCTTGTAAGAGCTTAATTATTGGTTCTATGTATCCTTTTAGTTAGGAAACCAGCTCAATTTTGGGCTGGTTTTTTTGCTTTCCAGAGAGGAGGAAGTTTCATGGATTGGCAAATAATACAAGCTGCCTTACCCCAGTATCTGACAGGCTTTAGAGAAACGATTTATCTGTCTATAGTGGGGATTATATTAGCTTTATTAGTCGGAATAGTGATCAGCTTAGTAACTTATTTTAAAGTACCGATCCTAGCTAAAATTGCTAATTTCTACGTGGAGGTGGCTCGCAATACCCCACTGTTGATTCAGCTATTATTCTTATATTATGCTTTTCCAGTGTTGGGCATCAAGTGGTCAGCAACCACTTGTGGCATTATTGGCTTAGCCTTTTTAGGAGGCGCTTATATGGCTGACGGCTTTAGTGGAGGTTTTTATGGAGTTGCTCCCAGTCAGTTAGATAGTGGTCGTGCACTAGGATTATCAGATTTGCAATTAGCTTGGTACGTGGTTTTTCCCCAAGGTTTAACCCTTAGCGTTCCAGCTTTGGCTGCTAATGTTATCTTTTTAATCAAAGAAACGTCAATCTTTTCAATTATCGCCATTCCGGAACTGACTAATACGACCTTGGATTTAATCGGAATGTATTATCGCAGTAATGAGTACCTCTTTATGTTAGTGGTTGCATATGCCATCATCTTAATTCCATTGTCATTACTCTTTACTTGGTTGGAAAGGAAGGTACGTCATGCAACATTCGGGAATTGAGCTCTTATTTCAAGGGCATAACTTGGCTCGCTTGTTGGTTGGGTTACGAACGACGGTGGTTATTGCTTTAATTGCCTTAGTTCTAGGGTTAATTTTGGGTTTAGGCCTAGGAATTTTGCGAACCTTACATAATCGTGTTTTAAATTTCATTTTACGTTTGTATCTCGAATTTTTCCGAATTGTACCAACAGTAGTTTTGCTATTTTTGTTTTACTACATTTTACCGCGACAATTTAAAATTAATTTACCAGCTAATGAAGTTGCAGTCTTGGTGTTTGCATTGTGGGTGGCCGCTGAATTTAGTGATATTGTTCGGGGGGCTTTACAATCGGTGCCTAAACACCAAAGTGAATCAGGTTTGGCTTTGGGACTAAATTCATGGCAGCTATTCCGTTATGTTTTAGTTCCTCAAGCAGTTCGGCTAATGTTACCAGCAACAATTAACCTCGCGACACGGGTAGTTAAGACGACTTCGCTTTTAATGTTAATTTCCGTCATTGATGTGATCAGTGTTGGACAGCAAATTGTTGAAGCTAATAATACGAAATATCCTAATGGGATTTTTTGGATTTATGGTTTAATTTTTCTTTTTTACTTTGGGGTAAATTACCCCTTGTCTTACCTGGCCAAAAAATTAGAAAGGAGTAAGTCCTAAGATGGCAGCAGAAGTTTTAACAATTAAAAATTTAAATAAAAGTTATGGCACCAAGCAAGTTTTATTTGATATTAATTTTACGGTAGCTAAAGGTGAAGTCGTAACTTTGCTTGGCCCTTCAGGATCAGGAAAATCCACTCTAATTCGTTGTTTAAATGGTTTAGAAGAATTTCAAAGTGGGACTTATAGTTTTGAAGGTCAAGAAGTGATTGATAATAAAGATGTTTGGCGCCAGTTACGTCAAAAAGTAGGGATGGTTTTCCAAAGTTATGATCTTTTCCCTAATTTAACTGTCATGGAAAACATTCTACTAGGACCCACTAAGGTTCAAAAGCGCCCCCGTCAAGAGGTAATTGTCGAAGCGCAGGCGTTATTGAAAAAAGTCGGCTTGGAAAATTATCAAGATGTCTATCCACGCCAGTTATCTGGGGGTCAAAAACAAAGAATCGCGATTGTGCGGGCCTTAGCATTACATCCTGAGGTTATGTTATTTGATGAGGTAACAGCTTCCTTGGATCCTGAGATGGTTCGGGGGGTTTTGGAAATTATTAAAGATTTATCGCAAAATGAGCATATGACAATGGTGATTGTGACGCATGAAATGAATTTTGCAGCCCAAATTGCTGATAAAGTTTTATTTTTAGAAAATGGGCATATTTTGGAAGAAACGGCGGGGAAAGACTTCTTTACCAAGCCACAAACGAAACGTGCCCAAGAATTTTTAGATAGTATGGATTTTTAAGAGAGGTATTTTAATATGAAGAAATTTAAAAAGTTATTACTTGCATCCTTAGCATTTGCTACTTTGATTGGTGGGGTAGCAAGTTTCCGCCAAGTTGCTCAAGCTGATAGTAATCCAAGTAGTGTTGCCGCTATTAAAAAGCGCGGTACTTTACGGGTCGCTGTCTTTGGTGATTTGAAACCTTATGGTTGGGTAGATAAAGATGGTAAGCGAACGGGGTTTGACGTTGAAATCGCACGCCAATTCGCAAAAGATTTAGGCGTTAAACCTAAATTTGTTCAAGTTAACGCTAATAACCGAGTAGATGCACTATCTTCTGATAAGGTAGATGTGGTCTTAGCTAACTTTACTGTAACTGACGAACGTAAGCAAGTAGTTGATTTTGCTAAACCATACATGAAGGTTTCGGTGGGAGTTTTATCTAAGAAAAATGACAAAGTGACTAAGACGTCCCAATTAAAAGGTCAAAAATTGATTGTTAATAAGGGAACAACAGCGGAAACATACTTCACTCAAAATGCCTCTAAATTAGGGGTAGACTTATTGAAGTTCGATTCTAAGACCCAACAATTTAACGCCCTAAAAAATGGCCGTGCTGATGTCTTAGCCGATGATAATACTTACCTCTACACTTGGGCTAAGAATAATCCTGATTATGTTGTGGGGATTAAGGAATTGGGACCTCAATCTTACATTTCCCCAGCTGTGAAAAAGGATAACAAGGACTTGCTCAAGTGGACTAACAAAGAAATTGCTAAATTAGATAAGGATGGTTTCCTTGACCAAACTTACAAGAGTCAATTGGCGCCTTACTTTACGAAAGATGTTAAGGCGAGTGACGTTTTAGTAAAATAGCATAACTAGAGTGCTCGCATTAGCGGGCATTTTTTCTCCCTAAAAATAAAAAGTAATAATTACTATTTACAAAGAGATTGATTTGTTATATAATTCAAAAAGCGTAATGATTACAATTTAAATCAGAGAGGATGATTTGATGACTTTAGCAAGTGCTTATCGAATGTTGAAAAGTCCCAACATTAAAACGCGTAAACGAGCTTTAAAGGTTATTCATGAACACAAGCGACGTAAGTAGGAGGAACAATGGCAAGAAAAGCGATAATTGAAAGAGAAAAGAAGCGAAAGGCTATGGTAGAGCGGTATGCGCAAAAACGGGCAGAGTTGAAGGCACGTGGTGATTGGGAGGCTTTAAGCAAGTTACCTCGTAATGCTTCGCCAACGCGCCTGCACAATCGCGATCGGCTAGATGGTCGTCCACGCGGTTACTTGCGTGATTTTGAAATGTCACGATTAAATTTCCGGCGTTTAGCTTTAGCAGGTAAGATTCCTGGTGTTAAGAAAGCTAGTTGGTAAAGATAGTAGCTTAAGGTAAGTTCCACCTATACTGGTGGGGCTTATTTTAGTTGCATTGGATAGTTAGGTATATTGTTAGTGAGAGCGTAAAACAATGAGTGTTACATACTTCTTTTGAGACCTCTTATTCTTAAAAATTAAAAAAATTGACATCATTTATTAAGTTTGTTATAATTTCCTAAAATTTATTGATGAGGTATGTTTTATGTCTAAATTACCACTATTCGAGTTTGATTCAAATCCTCAAGCTGTGCTTCAGCCCAACCATGAACACCTTAATCTTAAGCTACCAGCTAAGTTTATTTATGGCTTCGTAGGCAGCAGCTCGCTGTCAAAATTTCTAAGCGCCTTCCCTCACCGTAAATTGGGTGAATTTGTTTGCATCTCTAAGACAACTCCTATCTATGCTTTTACATATCAAGGCCAAGAAATTGGTATTTGTGAAGCTTCCTTAGGTGCTCCCGCAGCTACTCAAATTATGGATTGGCTAATTGCTTACGGAGCGCAAACTATTATTGCTACCGGTTCTTGTGGGGCCTTAGTAGATTTACCAGAAAATACTCTTTTAATTCCCGAACGAGCTTTACGGGATGAAGGTACTTCTTACCATTATCTTCCAGCGCAAACCACGGTGACTCTTAACCGAAAATTAACTGAACTTTTAGCCCAAGTGAGCACGGCTCACGGCTATCAGGCGCAGGTGTGTCAAACTTGGACCACTGACGGTTTTTATCGTGAAACTCGGACTAAGGTTAAACATCGCATTGCTGCGGGATATCAAGTAGTTGAGATGGAATGCGCGGCTTTAGCTGCCTGTGCAGCCTTTCGTCACGTTGATTTTGCCCAACTACTTTTTACCGCTGATAGTTTATACTCTAGTACGCATGATGCCCGTGGTTGGGGGGAAGATTCTCATCAAGTTGTGCTCAAAATTTGTTTGCATACCCTAATGACATTATAAAACGATTTTTTCGTGTTATTGCTTGTTGCAACACGACACCTCAATTATTGGCTCTATTTAATGAACAGTATGTACAAGTTGAATTGGAGTGGAAAATGGCTTAAAATTAAAGGTAAATATGAGGTGATTTTTAAAATGAAAATAGCGAGTGTCCTTCCTTTAAAGGGAGAGTTACAAGAAAAATTAGCAAAAATGACGGGAGCCAAAGTTGTGACTGAAGCCTCAGTAGCTGAATTAGCTCAAGCTGAAATTATTTTGGGGTGGGATGAGAAAGTTTCTGAAGTCTTAAGTGGTGAAAATAAAATTAAATGGTTACAAGCTTGGTCAGCTGGGGTAGACAACTTTCCATTAGCAGAATTAGCCCAAAAAGAAATTTACCTAACCACAGCAAGTGGGGCTAATGCACCAGGAATTGCTCAACAAGTATTGGGTTATCTTTTGAATTTCGCACGTAAGCTACATGTTAGTTACGATTTACAAAGGGCTCACCAATGGGAGATTCCAGCAGGAATTATGGAACTAACAGAGCGCAAGCTTTTAATTGTCGGAACGGGAAGTATCGGTCAAAGTCTGGCACAGTTGGCGCAAGCTTTTGGAATGAAAGTTTATGGCGTTAATACCTATGGTCATCATGTAATGAATTTTAATGATTGTTATGCGATTACGGAACTTGAAACGGTATTACCGGAAGCTGATTTTGTAGTTAATGCTTTACCTCTGACTCCTCATACTAAGCATACATTTAGCAAGCATCAATTTTCGGCGATGTCTGATAAGGCTTATTATATATCAGTAGGGCGAGGACAAACAACTGACACGTCAGCATTGGAGACAGCTCTAAAAGAAGGAATGATTGCCGGAGCTGCTTTAGATGTCTTTGAAGAAGAACCTTTATCTAAGGATAGCACTTTATGGGATTTACCGAATATTTTAATTACCGCTCATACAGCAGGCCAAACCAATTTTTATGCAGAAAGGATTATCGACAGTTTTCTGTTGAATTTCCAGTATTATCAACAAGGATTGGCTCCAGCTAAAAATTTAGTTAATTATGATTTAGGATATTGATCTTTTCAAAAAAACTTGTGCACGAGATTATTTTCATCTAAAATTAAGATAACTTTAGAAATTTTAAGAAGAGGATATTTTGCATGAAAGAAGTAAGACCAGGAGAAATCCTATCAGAACATCCGGTTACACCAAATCTTGGTGATATGGGGTATACCTTTGTTGAAAAGGCCAAGTTAATGGCGGTCGATGACCTAGGCAGTCAATATCAGCACCGACGTTTTAGACTTGTCGTAACTTTTGCAGGTCAAGAGAAAACTGGGGTAGCTAGCGTCCCCGCTTCGATACCTGTGACTTTTGAAGTTGGACAAATCGTTTCTTTATATTACTTAGAGACAGAAGAAGGCATTGATTTTAGAGAAGTTAAAGTAGTTTAACTCCTGTCATAAATTTAAAAGTGCTAGAAATTAGCATTCCTAATGGAGCTGATTTCTAGCACTTTTTGTCATTAAATTACTATTTCGTTAGTTGGCGTAACTTTTGGTGAGCAGAGTAGGCCACCAGGCTTAAACCTAGTCCGGAAATAAAGATAAAAGCAATTTGGACTCCTAGACGTCCAGTGAAGTAACTCAAAGAAACTAAACTAGAAGCAAGGATGCTCCCCAAAGGTTGAGACATAGCGATAAAACCGGAATAAGAACCAATCTTATTTTCGTCCATCATATCTGCCCGTAAGACTTGACTAGCAGGTACGTTAATCATTTCTCCAATTGTAAAGAAGACAACGGCCAACCACAATGGGAGGAAAGATTCAAAAGTGAAACAAAAGAGCATTCCTAAGGCGTAAATCACAGATCCTGAAATTAATTGAGCCATTAAAGAAAGTGGTTTGGTCAGGCGATTAACGAGGGTCATGAAAATTACAATAAGAATTGTATTTGTAAAAATCATGACTGACAACATTTTGGCGCCTGTGATGGTTATCCCCAAGATTTGTGTCGTTTGGAAACTTAATTTTAAGTGAACTGGTACATAATTATCCATTTGTAGCCAAGCGCTTGCAAAGAGAGTTGAGCCGACGGCATATAGTACAAAGATTTTATCAGTTAAGACTTCTCCGTAGTTTTTAAAAGTATCGAAAATTCCGAGGCCGTGCTCGAAATCAGCGTCTGCAGACTTAGTTTCATCAAAATAGAAGTAGGTAATGAAGAAACAAATGGTATTTACCACAAAAAGTCCAATGAGTAGTTCCAAGAAGTACTGGTCATAAAAGAGTCCTGAAATTCCGGCCCCCAACATAACCGCAATATTGATGAACCAGTAACTGATGGTGTAGACAAAACGACGGTTACTTTCATCAGTCAGATCAATCAACATGGCTTCATAAGCGGGCTGGTAAAAGTTTGAAGAAATTGCTTCAATTAAAATGCCCACAAAAGTTAACCCTGGTAAGACGTGGTGGGGGAAATTAGCTAAAATGGTTAAAAACCAACCGATACTGGTCCCAATTGAGCCGAGGACAACTACTTTTTTACGTCCGATAGCATCGGAGAGGTGACCACCATACAAGGTACCTACAAAACCAGCTAAACTTGTAATCATCATTAATACTCCGGTCCAAAAAGCACCGAAGTAATTGGTGTAGTACATCGCCATAAAAGGGTAAACGCTCGAACCTAGGGTAATGGTAATGAAGCGAATTAATTCCCGAAGTTGAATTTGTTTAGGCAAGGTAAAAAATTCTTGCATGACTAACGCTCTCTTTCTTTAGAATTATCCTTTAATTTTAATACATTCTTAATCTAAGAGGGACAGAAATTTATGTACTTTTTGTAAGCAAAATCTTTGACTAAAGTAAGTGAAGGTGTTAGTCTTAAAAGAAAGCGAGTACATCGTTAAAAATCTATTTTGGAGTGAGTTAAAGATGGAAAAATTTACGAATATTGTGATTGGCTTTGGTAAGGGAGGCAAAACGCTGGCCAAGACTTTAGCTACTAACGGCCAAGATGTTTTATTAATTGAAAAGTCGGCTCAAATGTATGGTGGGGCTTGCATCAATGTAGCTTGCCTTCCTTCCAAACGCTTGGTTTTAAATGCAGCTGCGGGAATGCCTTTTAGTCAAGCAGTAGTTGCCAAAAATGAAATGACCAACCAGTTGCGTAATAAAAACTATCATATGGTGGCCGATGAAACTCAAGCGACGGTGTTAGATGGGAAAGCGCGCTTTGTAAGTAATCATGTCCTTGAAATTACCTTAGCAGACGGCAAATCAATGCAAGTGGAAGGTCAAAGAATTTTCATTAATACAGGTTCGAAGGCAATTATGCCCGAAGTTGAAGGCTTAAAGGAAAGTAAGTTTCGTTTGGATTCAACCACAGCGATGGAACAAAGTGAGAGACCTAATCGGTTAATAGTTTTAGGCGCGGGTTACATTGGTTTGGAATTTTCGTCCATGTTTACCAAGTTTGGTAGTCAAGTAACGGTTCTTGACCGGAATCAAGAATTCTTAAAACGTGAAGATGAGGATATTGCTCATACGCTTTATGAAGATTTAACGGCAGATGGGATTGATTTTAAGTTAGGGGCGCAAGTTCAAGCAATTATTGATCATGAAAACGAAGTCGAAGTAGTCTATGAAGTTGCTGGTCAAAAGCAGAGTGTCAGAGCTGATAAATTCTTAGTGGCCTTAGGACGACAAGCTAACACACAAGATTTAGGTTTGGAAAATACTGGGATTGCTACCAATCCAAATGGATCTGTAAAGGTCGATGATTTCTTACAAACCACAGTTGAAGGTGTTTGGGCTTTAGGGGATGTTAATGGAGGCTTGCAATTTACTTATATCTCCTTGGATGATTTTCGGATTGTTAAGGATCAACTGCTGGGTGATGGCAAG
This sequence comes from Ligilactobacillus equi DSM 15833 = JCM 10991, assembly GCF_001435735.1. Lineage (NCBI taxonomy): Bacteria > Bacillati > Bacillota > Bacilli > Lactobacillales > Lactobacillaceae > Ligilactobacillus > Ligilactobacillus equi. Next base: position 6,144 of record NZ_AZFH01000016.1, on the reverse strand, counting down.
CGACGCTTATCTGACCGCACAGTCGTTCCTTACAGTGTCTTTACGCAAACGCCATTATCTAATGTGGGTCTAACTGAAAAACAAGCCCAAGCACAAGGAATTGATTACCAACTCTTTAAATTATCTGCCATGGCCATTCCTAAAGCTAAGGTGATTGGCAATCAACGAGGTTTATTAAAAGCCTTAGTTAACCCTAAAGATGATACCATTTTAGGGGCAAGCCTCTACATGGAAGAATCCTACGAAGTAATCAATTTACTAGCCTTGGCCATCAAAGCTAAGATTCCTTATACCCAATTACGTGATCAAATTTACACTCATCCAACCATGTCCGAAGCTTTAAATGACCTTTTCAAGGCGCCAGTTAAATAAAAAAATAAGACGATAATTAAATTTATCGTCTTATTTTGCGTATTATCGTAAAATATCGATGAGGTTTTTGTTAGCGGCTTGCTTGGCAGGGAGGATCCCGAAAATTAGTCCCACGGCTGCCGAAACACCAAAGGCAAGTAGGAAGGCCCCAATAGAAATATGGGCTTTAACATTAATTCCTCCAGAGAACATTCCGGATAAGAGGGGTGCTAGCAGGTGAGAAAGTCCTGCCCCGACTACAAAACCAATCATCCCTCCAGTGACGGTTAAGATAGTAGCCTCTACCAAAAATTGTACCATGATATTTTGAGGGGTAGCTCCGACCGCGAGGCGAATCCCGATTTCTTGTGTACGTTCAGACACGGAAATATACATCATGTTCATAACCCCAATTCCGGCGATAAAAAGGGAGATAGCAGCGATAAGCGAGATAAAACCAGTAATGACCCCAATAGTAGCCGAAGCTTGTTTGAGGGCTTTTTCATAATCGAGATATTCGTAAGTGCCGGCATGGGCTGCCGAACCATTTTTTTTCAGGTATTTGGCCAGCTGTTTAGAAATTTTGCTAGCGTTGGCTCCTTTAGCAAAAGTAAGTTTAATTTCATTACCGCTATCTTCCGTTTGATTTTGGTAATAAACTTGATATGGAATTAAGGCTGTTACACCGTAACGATTTAAGGAGCCATAACTATCTAAGGTGCTTTGCCCATGATACACGCCGACAATACGATAACTATTACTACCTAAGGAGAGACTTGCGCCAAGGGCGGCTTCCATTGACCCGAATTGTTTCTTGGCCACCTTGTCTTTTAAGAGCGCAACCGCCTGGTTAGAAAATAAATCTGCTTGGCTTATATTACGTCCGGCTAGGATTTTAATTTTTTCAGTTGGCTTCTTCAAAAGGCTAGTAGTAATGGTTTGTTGACGATTACCCAATTGTCCTTTAAGAGATAAACCGGTTTGGTCGTGAATGACCTTAATCTTAGTGACCTGTGAGGGGAATTTTTGGCGCAAATTAGCTAAGTCGGTTGGAGTAAAACCAACAACTGTTGAAATCGAATCATCAGTATAGAAGTCAATTTCAGTAGTTTGTTCCCCCTGGCTAGAAGAACCAAAGGTATCATAGAGTGTTTTTTTCACCCCAGCTCCCATCCCTAAGATGGTGATTACGGCTGCAATCCCAATCGCAATCCCAATAATGGTTAGAAAAGAACGCTTTTTATTGGCAATCAATGATTGGGTAGCAGTTTTAAGCAATTCGATTCCGATCATATGGTTCCCTCCTGACTATCAGCAACGATGCGTCCATCTAAGATACGAATCGTTCGTTGACACTGAGCGGCAACTTTGGGGTCGTGGGTTACCATAATAATTGTGGTCCCGTTAGCATTTAATTCTTTAAAAAGATTCATAATTTCTTGACTAGTTTCAGTATCCAAAGCCCCTGTAGGTTCATCAGCAATCAAGAAATGCGGATTAGTAGCAATAGCCCGAGCAATCGAAATTCGTTGTTGTTGTCCCCCAGACATATTTTTGGCGAAAGATTCCTCATAGCCCGCAAGTCCAACTTGTGTCAGAACGTGAGAGACACGTTCTTTGACAGCTGCTCGTCTCATTCCGGCGTATAAAAGCGGGAGGGCGACATTTTCTTGAACATTAATTCCTTGGATAAGTTTAAAGTTTTGGAAAACAAAGCCTACATTTCGGTTACGTAGGGCAGAGAATTGTTTCCGGCTAAAATCATGAAGTGCTTGACCTTGAAAATAATAATTGCCACTAAATTCTTGGTCTAAAAAGCCAATGATGTTAATTAGGGTAGACTTTCCGGACCCTGACTCACCTACGATAGCGACTAATTCACCTTCTTGAATTTCTAAATCAATATCGTGAAGAATGTGAACACTATTAGTCCCCTGTTGATAAGACTTGTTAATTTTTTCAAGTTTAATCATTGCTGTCAATAGAATCACCATCCTTGAGTTTTGTATCAGGGTTAGCAATAATTTTTTGCCCCGCCTTAAGTCCATCAGTGACTACGAAAACTGCTCCTTTAATTTGGCCATCGACACGAATTGCACGAACCTTACCGTGTTGGTAAACAAAAACGTGGTGTTTTTTCACCGCTTTAGCAGCGATCTGCACTTCACTTTGTTTAGCTGCGAGTTTGACAGTTTGCCCATTCATAAAGCTTTCAGGTGAGAGATCGGCATGGATTTCATATTTGGAGCCATTGCTCTTACCATCTTCACGAGCAGGGAAAGTGGCTAAGAAGCTAACTTTAGTGTCTTGGTGGTGGTTAGTAGCCGTAGCGGTTACTGTTACCGGTGTATCAACCTTAACTTTGTTATAGTCATATTCAGAAATGTATCCTTTGAATTGTAAACCTGCTGAATAAAGCGTTAAAACTGGATGATTTTGCTTGGAATCATCGACAGCGATAATGCCATCAAAAGGAGCGGTTAAAGTAGGATTAACTTTAGCTTGGGCTGTAGCTAATTTAGTATTATCTTGATTCAAGTCTGCTTGGGCATCGGCTACTTGGTTTTGAGCTTCGGTTAATTGACTTTGTAGTTCGCTGTAGCCATCATCACTTTGACTGAGTCCGCGCATTTGGCGTTGGAGGTTAGCGATGGTCCGTTGTTGACTATTTTGGCTACGTTGCTGTTTGCTGATATCAGCTTGAAGGCTAGCAACTTCTTGGGCCGCAGTTTCGTCATAGGCTGTTACTAAAGTCTCTCCACGTTGGACTTTTTGTCCGTTAACGACAGCAATATTTTGCACCTTACCGTTAGGAAGGTCTAAAACTTGACTTTGATTAGGAATAACACTACCAGTTAAGGTTAGGTCAGCGGTTTTAGCAACCGTAACGACTTGATAGTGTGGACCTTTGTCCTTTTTAGGTTTGTTTAAAAAGAAAATTAAGCATAATAAACAGATAAGTGCAATTCCGCCGATAATGAGGCGCTTTTTAGTAAAAAATTTTTTCATAATAAATCCCCTTTAAAATTAATCACGTCGTTGTTGTTGACGCATAGTAAAGAAATATTGTAAACCGACTAGAATTAGTAAATAAAGGATGAAACTAACATAGTTATTACTAATAATTTGGACAACTTTGGCGATATGCATAGCAGTCGCTTTATCCATAAGGAAATAGAGGCGGGCAAGTTGGTAGATGAAAAAGAATAAGATAGTTGGTAACCCAATCCCGACAATCCATTTACCTAGTCGATTTAATAAGGAAAAACCAGTACCAATGGTTAAGAAAGTTAGATTAAGGGCGATGTTACGCCATAGTTCATAAGAACTCTGTAATCCGATTTCTGAGAGAGGTAAATTGGAGATGGCGCCATTAGTTAGTAAAAAGTTGGAAATAAAAGAAATTATTTCAATTACGATTAAAAGGCAAATGAAAATAACCCACTCAGCGAGCCAAATGGTTTGGCGACTAATCCCTGCTTGAATTCCCAAGCGGAAAATACGGTAGGGGACTTGCAGTAAAAATACCATAATGCAAAAGGCAGTCATAGCGGCAAAGAAGCCCCAAATGCTATCAAAGGTACTTTTTAAATTTGTCGAGGAAATTAAAAAGAAAAATCCCGTAAGCATGCTAATCCCAAAAACATAAGCCCAACTAAGAAAAAACTCTTTTAATAAATTTTGGGCTAAAATCTGGACTTTACGACTAATCATGTAGTGATGCCTCCTTTTGTGTTAAAGCGATAAAAGCCTGTTGTAAGTCTAGGTGTTCAATTTTAACCAAATCAGGAATAATCCGATCGTCATCTAATCCGGTTGTGAGATAAGAAGTTTTTAGTCCGGGAACTTCGGTACTATAAGCAACATCTAAACCTTTCAGATACTGGTCAACCTCGGCAGCCGGTCCCGAAATGGCATAAGACTGTGCTAATAATTCCTCAACATCCTGATTTAAAACGAGTTGCTGCTGGTCAATAATGAAGACATGTTGTAAGAGGTTTTGGACTTCAGAAATAAGGTGGGTTGAAATGACAATGGCTTTCTCACTAGCTTCAAAAGAAGTAAGCAGCTCGGTATAAAAAGTTTCGCGGTGAGCGGCGTCTAAACCAAGCGTAGGTTCGTCCAAGAAAATAAATTGTGCTTGGACGTTTAAAGCAGTAATCAATTTAGCGATAGTTCGCATCCCTGTCGAAAGATTGGTTAACTTTTCTTTGGGATTGAGATTAAAACGTTGAGCCATGCGATAAGCGCCTTCTTGGTCAAAATCATCATAGCTAGCAGCTACTAATTTAAAAAGATTTTCCACTTTGGTCTGCTTAGGGTAGTTGTCGGCTTCGCTCATTAAGTAGATTTGATTAAGAGCGACCGAGTTATTATTTATATTTTGGCCATCTAAGGTGATTTCACCTTCGCTAGGGAAGTTACGGTTACTAATAAGGTTAAGTAAAGTACTCTTTCCCGTCCCATTACGTCCTAAAAGGCCATAGATTTTACCGGTTTCGATTTCAAGGTTAATTTTATTTAAGACTGGTTTACGCCAGAAATGTTTACTGACGCCGGTAAGTTTTAATTTAGTCATGGTCATACCCCCGTTTGATTAAGTTGATTAATGTATCTTCATTAATATTAAGTTTACAAGCTTCGGCAACAATTGCTTTAACATAATTGCTGTAAAAGTCTTCTTGGCGTTTGGCTTGAATCATTGCCGGCGCTTTTGCAGTCACGAACATTCCGAGTCCCCGTTTTTTTTCGAGGAGGCCTTTATCAACGAGCTGGTTCATCCCTTTCAGAATCGTAGCAGGATTGACATGAAGTTGCTGGGAAAGTTGCGTAGTGGAAGGAACTTGATCGTGGGGTTTGAAAATTCCCAAGAAAATCATTTCTTCCAATTGGTCGGCCAATTGTTGATAAATTGGCCGACTTTGGTCAAAAGTAAAATTCATCAAACTCACCTCCTGGGTCAGTTGGTTAATTACTCATGTAACTAACTATATAACACTAAGGATATGACGTCAAGGTTTTGGGAAAATCTTTTATTACAAATGTTATAATGTTGGAGGAGGTAGAAATGTGAAACATGAAGAAAGACTAGCGGAATTAAATAATAAGCTTGGCGCTTTTTATGAAGCTTTAGATAATGAAACGGCCCAAGCGCTAGTGCGGGAGGCTTATTATCAAATTAATCAGGGAAGCCCTCAAGCAAATTATCATGCTATTCCGCAGGCTATGCAGGAGTTAAAGCGTGGCTTAGGAACCTTATCAATGAGGCGAGCTAACTACTTAACGGGACAAAGTGCACTTCTATGGCGGGAATTAGAGCCATATACCAGGCAAAGTTTCTTACAAAATATTGGCTTAGCACGTGGATATTTCGGGTGAACCTCATTAACTAGAAGCTAAGAAGAAAGGGGGAAAATTATGATTGGAAGTGGTACATTAGTGAATACCTTAGCCGTGGCTGGGGGCGGAATTTTGGGTTACCTAGGACAAAGGTTAATTTCAAACCGCATTCAAGCCGGGGTATTAAAAGCAATGGGGCTAGCGGTCTTTTTTATCGGAGTGGCAGGGTGTTTGAGTCAAATGTTGATTATTAAGGGAACCAGGCTGTCAACTCAAGGAGAAATTATGCTAGCCGTTAGTCTAGGGTTAGGGACCGTCATTGGCGAGCTACTTAATCTTGATGCGGGTTTTAATGAAAAAGGAGCGTAAATCCCCCTACTTTAGTGGGGGGATTTACGCTCCACTCGATAGCTCGTAAGAGCTATTTTGTTTTTTTCTAAATATTCTTTAGCC
>NZ_AZFH01000112.1:0-20939 GCF_001435735.1 Ligilactobacillus equi DSM 15833 = JCM 10991 | reverse complement strand
TGTGGCCCTACACATTTGGTTTGTCGAAACTTTGTTTAGTTTTCAAAGATCTACTCAGCTGACTTTTTAATCAATCAACATAATCATTATATAAAATCATGTCTAAACTGTCAAGAATTTTTATACTTTTTTTGAATAAAAATTCCTTTGTATCAATTAAAAGTTACAACTCATATATCATATGATATTTTGCCGTATCTGTCAACCTATTTTTTATTTCTTTGTTTTTATCTCAAACAACGTATTTAATCTTACAGATATTTTCCTTATTCGTCAAGGGATTTCGGAATATTTTTTATCATTTTTTATTTAACGAATTTTATCATTAAATTAAACTTTTTAATTCAACAAAAACCGAACTTTACTAGGCATTTTTTGCATAATGTATAAAGAAAAGTAATTATTCATTTTTTAATTAAAAAGAGCCAGCCCCAAAGCTGACTCACTTTATATTTTTTATATTATTGACTAGGCTTCAACCTTAGCAATTTTCCCCTGTTCAATGTAAACAGCTAAGATAGAAAGATCAGCCGGATTTACCCCACTAATGCGACTTGCTTGTGATAATGTTTCCGGTTGAATCTTCGTTAACTTTTGGCGCGCTTCCGTAGCTAAACCATCAATCGCAGCGTAGTCAATTCGCGCAGGAATCTTCTTGGCTTCCATTCGCTTTAACTTGGCAACTTTTTCTTCGGCTTTTTTGATATAACCTTCATATTTGAATTGAATTTCCACCTGTTCCTTAACAGCTCGACTTAAAGCTTTTTCCGCCGCAGGAACAAATTCCAACAAGTCTGCATAACTTACGTATGGACGACGCAAAAATTCACTAGCTAATACACCATCCTTCAAAGGACGATCACCATGCGCTTCTAAATAAGCATCAACTTTTGCATTGGGTTTAATACGAATCTTAGCCAATCTTTGCTTTTCTTCTTCGATTAAAGCTTTCTTTTCTAAGAAGGCTTGATAGCGTTCATCGGAAATCAAACCCACTTGATGACCAATTTCTGTTAAACGCAAATCAGCATTGTCGTGCCGTAAAATTAAGCGATATTCGGCCCGAGAAGTTAATAAACGGTAAGGTTCATTAGTTCCCTTAGTTACTAAGTCATCAACTAAGACCCCAATATAAGCATCAGAACGGCTTAAAGTAATACCTTCCTTACCCTGGGCGTGTAAACCAGCGTTAATCCCAGCTAAAATACCTTGCCCCGCAGCCTCTTCGTAACCTGAAGTTCCATTAGTTTGTCCTGCCGTGTAAAGGCCTTTGATTAACTTAGTTTCCAAAGTTGGACGTAATTGATATGGTGAAACTACATCGTATTCAATCGCATAACCTGGACGCATCATTTGGGCATTTTCTAATCCAGCAACCGAGTGTAACATATCTTGTTGTACTTCTTCTGGCATTGAAGTTGAGAAACCTTGTACATAGTATTCATCAGTATTGCGTCCTTCAGGCTCCAAAAAAAGTTGATGACGTTCTTTATCAGCAAAACGTACAATCTTATCTTCGATTGATGGGCAGTAACGCGGACCTACTCCTTCAATCACCCCAGAAAACATTGGCGCCCGATCGAGGTTTTCACGGATAATTTCATGTGTTTTTTCATTAGTGTATGTCAACCAACAAGATAATTGCTTCGCTACTTCCAAATAGTCAGCATCATCGGATTCAAAGCTAAAGAGGTTAGCTTGTTCATCACCTGGTTGTTCTTCCGTCTTACTGTAATCAATAGTATTACCATCCACTCGTGGTGGAGTACCAGTCTTGAAACGCTGTAATTCAAAGCCAAGTTTTTCCAAGTTACCCGATAACTTCATTGCTGGTTGGGAGTTATTCGGACCAGAAGAGTACATTAATTCCCCAATGATTATTTTTCCCCGTGCAGAAGTTCCTGTGGTTAAAACCACGGATTTGGCTGTGTAACGCGCTCCCGTATTCGTGATAACTCCTTTGACCGTTTGATTTTCAACAATCAAATCATCAACAATTCCTTGACGTAAAGTAAGATTTTCTTGTTTTTCGATTGTGTGCTTCATTTCAGCTGAGTAAGCATGCTTATCAGCTTGAGCCCGTAAAGCACGTACTGCCGGACCTTTCCCGGTATTTAGCATCCGCATTTGTACATAGGTCTTATCAATATTGCGACCCATTTCCCCTCCAAGAGCATCTAATTCTCGGACCACAATTCCTTTAGCTGGCCCCCCAACTGAAGGGTTACATGGCATAAATGCCACCATATCTAGGTTAATTGTCATCAATAAGGTCTTGTTGCCCATGCGAGCAGAAGCCAAGGCTGCCTCACTTCCAGCATGACCTGCCCCAACTACGATTACATCATAATCATTTCCTTGATATTGCTTTACTTCCATTTGTCTTTCCTTCACTCCTCTATTACTTCCCTAAACAGAATTGACTAAATAATTGATCTAACAACTCATCTTGGTAGGTATCACCCGTAATCTCTCCGAGTAATTCCCAAGCCGTAGTCATATCAATTTGTACCAAATCCACCGGTAAGTCCATTTCAATTCCATCCAAAACGGCTGCTAATGAATTTTCAGCTTTTTCTAAAAGTGCCATTTGCCGGACATTCGTTACTAAAACTGTACTTTGAGAATTTTCAATCCCTCCAAAGAAAAGTTCAGCGATTTTTTCTTCTAATTCAACTAAACCAGCTTGTTTCAAAACTGAAGTCAACATGAGATTGTCCTCACCAACCTCAGCTTTTACTTCATCTAATTCTATAGCTTGCGGTAAATCCGTCTTATTTAAAATTACCAATCGCTTCTTATCGTTCGTCGCAGCTAATAATTCACGGTCTTCCTTAGTTAAGGCTTGACTACTATTTAAAATTAATAAAACTAAATCAGCTTGTTCAATCGCCTTGCGGGAGCGTTCCACTCCAATAGCTTCTACTTTATCGTCTGTTTCGTGAATTCCGGCGGTGTCGATTAACTTCAACGGTACACCACGCACATTAACATATTCTTCAATAACGTCCCGCGTCGTTCCAGCAATATCAGTCACAATAGCTTTATCTTCATGTAAAAGATGGTTTAATAAACTGGATTTTCCGACATTAGGTCGCCCAACAATTGCCGTTGCCAATCCTTCACGTAATACCTTACCTTGACTTGCTGTTTGTAGCAGTTGAGCAATCCGCGTTTTAACTTCTTGGGCTTTTTCTTTCAACATTTTAGTAGTCATTTCTTCCACATCATCGTATTCAGGATAATCAATATTGACCTCCACTTGGGCTAACACATCCAAAATATCCTGACGTAAGTTATTAATTAGGTGGGATAAATTTCCATCTAACTGACTAAGAGCGACCTTCATAGAACGGTCAGTCTTAGCCCGAATTAAATCCATTACGGATTCAGCTTGAGTCAGGTCAATTCTCCCATGCAAGAAAGCACGCTTAGTAAATTCACCTGGTTCTGCTAAACGAGCACCATTCACTAATAATAACTGTAAAATTTTGTTAGTGGCGACAATCCCACCGTGGCAATTAATTTCTACCACATCTTCGCGGGTGAAAGTTTTCGGTGCCCGCATCACTGAAACCATAACTTCGTCAATAATTTCATCAATTTTTGGATCATAAATATGTCCATAATTAATGGTGTGACTTGCTACTTTGTTTAAATCTCTACCTTTAAAGACCCGTGAAATCACGGCTAAAGCTTCTTCACCACTTAACCGGACAATAGAGATTGCCCCTTCTCCAGGTGGAGTTGAGATGGCAGCGATAGTATCAAATTCTGTTGTATTCACAATTTCCTCCCTATAAATCCATAGAAAAAAGTGCCTACTCCACGCCTTTCCTTTCATACGAAAGTACTTACAAAAAGCATGGACAAAGCACTTTGACTACTTTATCTCTGATAAGAATGATTACCTTTAATATACTTTCAAATTTAACTTTTGTCAATTTTCTTGTCTCGGAAGAACTTTCAAACTAACACCTGTTTGGTTAACAATCCCTAAGACTTGATATTCCCCATCATCACTAAGACCAAAATCAATTTGGTAACTTTGATCTGCCAACGTAATTACTTCCACTTCAGCGCGCTCTTTGAAAAAACTACCGATAGCCATCCGCTTTTGCTTTTTTTCTTCAGCCTTTTGGACTGCTACCTTAAGGGTGAAACCTTCATCTAAAAATTGTTTCACGTGAAACACTTTAATTAAAGTGTATAAACTATACTTTCTTTGTTTTGATTCGTGACTACATTTTTGGGGATGAATATAACCTTTTTCTTCCCAATATCGCAATTGACGTGGGGAAACTTTGGTTAAATCACTAATATCACCAATGCTAATATTTAAATTCTCTACAATGGAAAAAGTTGGGTTCTTTTCCAAAATAAAATCTCCTTTCGACATACTCTCCATCTATTATTGTAATTTTTTTAACAGCATTGTCAACTTTGTTGACAAAAAAATCTTGGAGGTGTATTCTTTAATTTGGAATTTTTACTTATTTTATTATTATGAGAGGAGAAATTTTGAAGTGACAAAAGAAAAAATTGTCGATATCAACGGTAAACCATATAACCGTACCTTACTAGTAACCGTTCTAACTATCGGTTCTTTTTGTACCATGCTTACGGGGACCTTCTTAGCAACGGCTTACCCTTCAATCATGAAATCTTTTGATATCAATACATCAACCGTACAATGGTTGACTACTAGTTTTATGTTAGTTAATGGGATTATGATTCCAGTTTCTGCTTGGTTAATTAACAAATTAAATTCACGTATTATGTATCTTGTTGCCATGTCAACTTTCCTTTTAGGAACTATTGTGGCTTTTGTAGCGCCTAACTTCCAAACCCTTTTAATCGGTCGGATTATTCAATCACTTGGAGTTGGGGTTTCCATGCCTTTAATGCAAACAATTATGCTCTCAATCTTCCCACCTGATAAACGGGGGTCTGCCATGGGAATTGTGGGCATTGCTATGGGGTTAGCTCCTGCCATCGGACCGACCTTATCTGGTTGGGTCGTGGATCATTACTCTTGGCGCGATCTCTTTGGCCTCATGATTCCTTTAGTTGCGATTGTGATTATTCTAGCCTTCTTCTTGATGCGACCAGTAATCAATGCTCACAAGCAACCATTAGATGTTTGGTCCGTTATCACCTCCACAATTGGTTTCGGTTCTCTCCTATACGGGGCTTCTGAAGCCTCAAGCGAAGGATGGACTAGTAGTATTGTAGTTGGCTGTATCCTCGTCGGAGTTATCTTTGTCTCCCTCTTTATTCACCGCCAAATTAAACTTAAAGACCCATTCTTAGATATCTCAGTTTTTAAGCACAGTGAATTTGCCTTGGCAGCTGTTTTATCAAGTGTTTCGAACTTAGCTATGGTTGGAGTCGAAATGCTCTTACCTCTCTACATTCAAAATATTCGGGGGGAATCAGCTTTCCACTCTGGTTTAATGCTCCTACCTGGAGCCTTAATGATGGGATTTATGTCCCCTGTTACTGGGCGACTATTTGATAAATTCGGGGCACGTTACCTCGCTATCACGGGTTTGACCTTACTTTCTATTGGGACAATTCCTTTTATCACCTTGACGGCTCAAACACCAGTCATCTCAATTGTTATTTTCTATGCAATTCGACTTTTCGGGGTTTCCATGGTCTTTATGCCGGTAACAACTTCTGGTATGAACGTTTTACCATTAAATCAAATGTCACATGGGACTGCAGTTAATAACACTTTCCGGCAAGTGATTAGTTCCATTGGAACAGCAATTTTGACAACAATTTTATCAACCACTACTACAGGACAAATGCCAGCTAAATCTTTATTAGCTAAACAACCTTTACTTTATAAAGATCACGCCGTTAATGCTTCTTTAGCTGGTTTCCACGCAGCCTTCTTTGCCTCTATTGTTTTCGCAATTGTCGCCTTAGGCTTAGCTTTCTACTTAAAGAAGGGGAACCGCGCTCGAGAAACCAAACAATTTGACCACTTAGAAAGGAGAGCTGACTAATAATGATTTTAGTAACCTTAATTCTAGGTGCCTTAGGCTTTTTCTACTTTAGTGCTGCTACCCCTCACCTCAAAGGTAAGGCTATCTATATCATAATTTCCTTACTCCTCTTAGGGGGTTCAGTACTAGCAATTGTTGCTAATGACAACTACCACTACGGTATGAAAGTTACCGTGAGCAAAACTACTCAAAAATTGGTTTCCACGTCGGATAAGCTCAACATTTTGGTCTACCAAAAATTAGGTAGTGCTGGTAAAGAAAAACTCTTTATTTATAAGACCTCACCTAATCAAAAAAAAGCTCTCACAACTAAAGCAGACTTAAAGGTCAAGAGTCAAGTTAAAACAACTACTAAGGATGCTTATGTTGAAATTAAGACAGAAAAATATGTCTACAAGAACCAACTTAGTCGCCTCTTCTTCAGCATCTTAGGTGATAACCACCGTACCAAAGCTAAAGAATACACGTTCTATACTAATCGAGAATGGCTCGTGCTCTCTGCTAAACAAGCACAAACTTTACCAGTTATCCTCCAAAAACAAGGCGATAACCTTCAAAGACAAATTGCGCTTGACGTTAAAGAGCGCTTAACAGAAACCGTAAAAGCCAACCCACAACTTGATAAGATGCAATTAGCTGAGCTCCAACAAGCCTATATCAAAGAAGCGCAAGTTAGTGCCATTAAGAAACTTTTAAAATAAATCAAAAAGGTCACGTAATCCACTCGATATGATGTATTACGTGACCTTTTTTGTAGATTTATGAATCCATTCTGGATTATGGAAATCAAAAAGCCCCTTCCTACCCTGATGGTAAGAAAGGACTTTCGACTTACAGATTAGTCTTCTGCAACGAATGGTAATAAGCCCATGATACGTGCACGCTTAATAGCAACTGTTAAGCGACGTTGATTCTTGGCGCTTGTACCTGTCACACGACGAGGTAAAATCTTACCGCGTTCTGAGATGAAACGCTTCAATAAGTCTGTATCTTTGTAGTCGATGTATTCGATGTGGTTAGCTGCGATAAAGTCAACCTTACGACGACGACGACCACCGCGACGTTGTTGTGCCATGTTAATTTCCTCCTATTAGAATGGTAAATCATCATCTGCTAAATCAACTTGTTCTCCATCATCCTTAAAAGGACTTTCATTGAAGTCTTGGTTAGCATCTGATACTTGCGTTTGACTTGGGGCTACAGGTGTTTCAGAGGTAGAATTAAACCCACCACCGTTATTACCAGCAAAACCACCTTGTCCTTGACCAGCAAAACCATTAAAGCTGCCATTACCCATGTTATTACCACCTGCGGGGTTGCCGTATGGGTTTTGACCACCATAGTTTGCCTGACCTTGATTAGGAGTATAACCTTGTTGGTTACCACCATAACCATGTTGTTGGCGGTAACTTTCTGATTCGGCACGTGTTTCAATTAAATCAAAGTTTTCCACGACGACTTCCGTCACGTAAACTCTTTGACCTTGCTGATTTTCATAATTCCGGGTTTGAATCCGACCTTGCACTGCAATCCGAGCTCCCTTGTGGGTATAACGGGCCAACGTTTCCGCTGTTCCCCGCCAGGCCACACAATTAATGAAGTCCGCTTCTCGTTCACCTTGTTGGTTACGAAAATTACGTTCGACAGCAATTGAAAATGAGGCAGTTGAAGTACCAGAAGCAGTTGTACGTAATTCGACGTCTCGGGTGAGACGACCGACTAAAACGACATTATTCAAAGCATACTCCTCCTTTTTAAACTTGTTATCTTCTTTATTTTATTAAGCTTCGCGCTTAACGATCATGTGACGTAAGATACCGTCGTTGATCTTTGCAAGACGATCAAATTCGTTGATACTGTCTGCGTTAGCAGCCTTGATGTTTACGATGTGGTAGACACCTTCTGTGTAACCAGCAATTTCGTAAGCAAAACGACGCTTAGACCAGTCTTTTGAGTCGACGATTTCTGCACCACCGTCTACTAAGATGTTGTCGAAACGTTCAACTAATTCGTTCTTAGCAGCTTCATCTAATGATGGGTTGATGATGTAAGTAATTTCGTAGTTTGTCATGACTGTTGCACCTCCTTATGGACTATTGGTTCTTATTTAATCAGAACAAGGAGAATCTAAAGCTTGAGCTTAGATACTCACAAATATTGATTATAGCATTAAAAATTCTGAAATACAAGCTTCTGGTATATTTTTTACCTCTATATATTAAATACGCAAAAAAATTTATTTTTTGATCTCAAAAAGTAATTTTTAGTTATTTTTTAGTTTTCACTCATTATCTCTTCATTTTCAACTTCTTCTTTGGCGACAACGGTCATGGTAGAAACCTTGCCACCGTCTTTAAGGTTCATTAAACGTACTCCCATTGCTGAACGGCCAACTTCAGAAACGTTTTGGGCGTCGAAACGAATCATGACCCCTTTATCGGTAATCACCATGATATCTTCGTCACCGTTAATCGTGGTAAAGCCAACTAAAGGACCATTCTTACTTGTGATGGTACTTGTTTTAACCCCTTTACCTCCCCGACCTTTAACGGGGTATTCGCTAGCCTTGGTTAATTTACCATAACCATTTTCGGAAATAACTAAAACCTTGCTGTCAGAGGTTAAGACCCCAGTACCAACAACGTAGTCATCTTCCCGAAGTTTAATTCCACGGACCCCAGAAGCAGCTCGCCCCATAACCCGGACAGAAGAACTTGCAAAGCTAGCGGCGTAACCTTGGTGTGTCCCAATAATAATAGTGCTATCTTGGTCTAAAATCGACACATTGATTAATTCATCATTATCTCGTAAAGTCAAGGCCTTGAGCCCATTTTTACGGATGTTAGTAAAGTCAGCCACACTAGTTTGTTTAACAACCCCATTCTTCGTGGTAAAGAAAAGACGTAATTTATTGATATCCACATCTTCAGTCGTGGTAACATTTAAGACGGTGGAAATCTTTTCCCCAGATTCAAATTCCACTAGGTTAATTACCGGAATTCCCTTGGCTGTCCGCCCGTATTCAGGAATTTCGTATCCCTTCATGCTATAAACCTTACCCTTGTTGGTAAAGAAGAGCAACATGTCGTGAGTCGAAGTGGTTAGGAGGTGTTCGATGAAGTCATCATCGTGAACCCCCATCCCTTGAACCCCACGGCCCCCACGTTTTTGGGCTTTGAAGTCACTGGTTGGAACCCGTTTAATGTAACCATTGTGCGTTAAAGCAATTACAACGGATTCTTCTTCAATTAAGTCTTCATCTTCGATACTTAAGGCTTCCCCAACCATTAACTCCGTCCGACGATCGTCTCCGAAACGGTCTTGGATGTCTAAAAGTTCTTCATAAATAATTTGGTGGACCCGTTCTGGTCGTGCCAAAATGTCTTGGTAATCCGCGATAGCCTCCATGGTCTTTTGGTATTCGGCCTCTACCTTATTTCTTTCCAAACCAGTTAAACGAACCAAACGCATATCTAAAATAGCTTGGGCTTGCTTATCACTCAGGCTGTATTCGTTAATCAAACGATCCTTGGCAATATCCCCACTTTGAGAATTGCGAATAATGTCAATAATAGCTTGGATGTGATCTAAGGCAATCCGTAACCCCTCTAAAATATGAGCCCGAGCCTTAGCTTTCTTCAAGTCAAATTTTGTCCGCCGGCGAATCACGCTTTCTTGGTGTTTCAAGTATTGGGATAAAATTTCTTTAATTCCTAAGACTTTTGGTGTACCATCAACAATCGCTAACATGTTGAAACCAAAGGAAGTTTGCATAGCTGTTAACTTATATAAGTTATTTAAAACCACAGAGGCGCTGATATCGCGCCGCACATCAATGGTTACCCGCATCCCTTCACGGTCGGATTCATCTTTAATATCAACAATACCTTCTAGTTTCTTTTCGCGCGTTAATTGAGCAATTCTTTCAATTAAGCGCGCCTTATTAACCATGTATGGCAATTCATGCACGATAATTTGTTGGCGCCCATTGCTTAATTCTTCGACATCAACTTTAGCCCGTAAGGTAATTTGACCACGTCCGGTTTCGTAAGCTTTACGAATTCCAGATTTACCCATGACAATCCCACCAGTTGGGAAGTCAGGTCCCGGAATCACTTCCATCAATTCAGTAGTTGTTACTTCTGGATTGTTCATCAATAAGTGCAAACCAGAAATAACTTCCCCTAAATTGTGTGGTGGAATATTAGTCGTCATCCCGACCGCAATCCCTGTCGCCCCGTTAACTAATAAGTTAGGGAAACGCGCAGGTAAGACTTCTGGTTCTCTTTCGGTGCCATCATAGTTATCTTGGAAATCAACCGTATCTTTGTTGATATCACGTAACATTTCCAAGGTAATCTTACTCATCCGTGCTTCGGTATAACGCATAGCAGCTGCGCCATCACCGTCGACCGAACCAAAGTTCCCGTGCCCATCAACAAGAAGGTATCGGTAGGAGAAATCTTGAGCCATCCGCACCATGGATTCATAAATGGCCGCATCCCCGTGGGGGTGGAATTTCCCCATAACTTCCCCCACGATACGCGCCGACTTCTTATATGGTTTATCCGGGGTCACCCCTAGTTCATTCATCCCATATAAAATCCGACGGTGCACTGGTTTCATCCCATCACGTACATCTGGTAAGGCTCGCGCCACAATGACACTCATGGCGTAATCCAAGAAAGATGTCTTCATCACTCGTGATAGGTCAACTTTTTTTATTCTATCTGGTAAATCAACCACGTTTTTACACCTCTTTTATTTTCTCCACACTAAGCATCTAAGTTTTCCACAAAGGTGGCGTTATCTTCGATAAATTGACGACGTGGACCAACGTGGTCACCCATCAACATTTCAAAAATTGCATTGGCTTCTTCAGCATCTGACAATTCAACGCGTAATAAACGTCGTTTGTCTGGATCCATCGTTGTTTCCCACAATTGTTCGGCATCCATTTCACCTAACCCTTTGTAACGTTGAATTACAGGTTTAGGACTTGGCGTTAATTGACCGAGGTATTCTTCTAATTCTTCATCAGTGTCAATGTAACGGATTACCTTACCTTGTCGTACTTGGTACAAAGGTGGTTGGGCAATGTAAACATAGCCTGCATCAATCATTGGCCGCATAAAACGATAAAAGAGCGTCAACAACAAGGTCCGAATGTGGGCCCCATCGACATCGGCATCGGTCATGATAATTAATTTGTGGTAGTTAGCCTTGGATACATCAAATTCATCCCCAAAACCAGTCCCTAAGGCAGTAAAGAGAGAGCGAATTTCTTCGTTCGCTAAAATCCGGTCCAAGCTGGCCTTTTCCACATTCAAGATTTTCCCCCGAATTGGTAGAATCGCTTGCGTTAAACGGGAACGACCTTGCTTAGCTGAACCACCGGCGGAGTCCCCTTCGACAATGAATAATTCTGAAATTTCCGGATCTTTACTTGTGTTGTTAGCCAACTTCCCTGGTAAGTTCGAAATTTCCAAGCCGTTCTTCTTGCGAGTAACTTCCCGCGCTCGCTTGGCAGCCATCCGTGCTTTGGCTGCGACAACCCCTTTTTCCACAATCTTTTTCGCAACTGTTGGATTTTCCATCATAAACTTGGTAAAAGTTTCTGTGAATAACTTATCGGTCGCTGTCCGCGCATCTGAATTACCTAACTTAGTCTTCGTTTGTCCCTCAAACTGAGGGTTAGGGTGCTTAATGGAAACAATCGCGGTTAAACCTTCCCGCACATCTTCTCCACTTAAATTAGCATCATTTTCCTTGAGAATCCCCGACTTTCGAGCATAATCATTAATCACCCGTGTCAAAGCTGTTTTAAACCCAGCTTCATGGGTCCCACCTTCGTAGGTATGAATATTGTTAGTGAAGGTCTTCAATTGTGAAGAAAAGTCGTTGGTATATTGAAGAGCTACTTCAACGGCAATCCCTTTTTGTTCACCTTCAACATAGATTGGTTCTTCAAATAAGACTTCCTTACCTTTGTTTAAGAATTCAACATAATGACGAATCCCACCGGCATAGTGGAATTCCGTGTAAGTATCATCTTCACTGCGCTTATCTTCGATCGTTAATTTCAACCCTTTGTTCAAGAAAGCTAATTCCCGAATCCGCGTAGTTAAAACTTTCATATCATAGATAGTTGTTTCGGTAAAGATATCTGAGTCCGGAACAAAGTGCACCTTAGTCCCATGTTCAAATTCACCACATTCACCAATCACGTGCATCTCGTGGGCCACTTTTCCTAACTTAAAGTCCATGGCGTAAATCTTACCTTCGCGCCGGACTTCAACATCTAATTCTGTGGACAAGGCATTAACAACCGAAGCCCCCACCCCGTGGAGACCACCAGACACTTTATAACCACCACCGCCGAATTTACCTCCGGCGTGTAACACTGTAAAGACAGTTTCTAGAGCAGGCCGGCCTGTCTTAGCTTGGATATCAACTGGAATCCCCCGCCCATTATCTATGACGGTAATACTATTGTCTGCTTCTACAGTCACATTAATTTCATCGGCAAAGCCTGCTAAAGCTTCGTCAATCCCGTTATCAATAATTTCCCATACCAGGTGGTGTAAACCTTGGGAACTGGTAGAACCAATATACATCCCGGGACGTTTACGTACGGCCTCAAGTCCTTCTAAAACTTGAATTTGACTCGCATCATATTCTTTAACTTCTTCGATTTGTTCTTCTAATTCTTCCAAATTAGGATTTTCTTCGCTTGTAGCCACCTTGGTGCCTCCTTACTGCTGCTCAACTTGAGGATAAAAAATTTCTGTCGGTGCTTGGACAGAAACCTTTCCCTCACTAATTCTAAATAGTTTCGGCTCTTTAATAAGCTTCCGAGTAATTTCACTTAAACCAGGCGTTGTTAAAAAGGTCTGCACTCGGTCTTGGATTGTTTTCAATAAGTGCGTTTGACGCACTCCATCAAGTTCAGACAAAACATCATCCAATAATAATATTGGCGCCTCGCCCGTTTCTTCTTTCATTAACTCAATTTCCGCTAATTTCACTGCTAAGGCCGTTGTTCTTTGTTGACCCTGTGAACCGTAAATCTGGATATTTTTTTCATTAACAATAAAAGCTAAATCATCACGGTGTGGCCCATGGAGGGTCGTCCCGCGAAAAATTTCCGTTTGCTTTTGTTGGGTTAACTTGGTGTAGAGTTCGGCTTGTACCTCTACTTCCTTTTCCAGGCTATTTTCAATTTCACTTACATACTGGAATGAAAGTTTTTCTTTTCCTTGGGTAATGCCACCATGAATTTCATTTGCATATTGACCTAACTTTTGCAAATATGCGCGCCTTTTCATGATAATTTTCGCTCCTAATTGCGCTAATTGTTCCGATAAAATGTCTAAATAAAGGTCATCTTGCGTTTTTCTTTGTTGTAAGTCCTTTAAATATTGGTTACGTTGCTTTAAAATCCGGCGATATTGACTTAGATGATGGAGATACAAAGCATCAATTTGACTAAACTCCCGATCAATAAAGCGCCGACGTTCACTCGGGGTACCTTTGACAAGCGATAAATCTTCCGGCGCAAACAAAATCACATTTAGTTGTCCGATATATTCCGACAACTTCCCTCTTTCGATATGATTAACCCTAACTTTTTTACCTTTAGAACTTAAGGTGAGTTCTAATTTTAAGTCGCCGAGTGCGCGACCAATCGTTCCCTTTATCTGGGCGTTTTCTTGACCAAATAAAATTAACTCGCGTTCCTTATTGGTCCGATGACTGGAAGCCATGGCTAACATATAAATGGCCTCCAGGAGATTAGTCTTGCCTTGCGCGTTTTCACCAATTAAAACATTTATGTTTTCAGAAAATTCTAGCTGCAACTTTTGGTAATTGCGAAAGTTCTCCAGCATTATTTCTTTCAGATACATTTTTTACGCTTCTTTCATGATAAAAGAACCGACATTTTCAATTTCAACTTTGTCTCCTGGATATAGTTTTCTTCCACGCCGAAAATCATTTTCACCATTCACAAAAATATCTTCACCATATTCTTGCAAAAACCACTTGGCCTGACCACCAGAAGAGATCACATCAGCGATTTTCAAGAGCTGACCTAAGGTGATATAAGGTGTTTTTAACTTAATTTCTTGTGCCAAAAAACATCCCTCACTTTTCTATACTTATTCTTTCTAATTATACCTTTTTTTTACGGTAAAAACAATTTTTATCCCCTTATTTTCAATTTTAAGGCCTTTTCAATCGAAATAAGGGATTTATACCTTCCTGGGGGCTATTGGCCTTAAAAACGCAAAAAAGCCACTCAAAATTTTTGAGTAGCTTACATGTATATCAGTTCTTAGGCTGTTCGTACGGGCGTGATTAATTGAATGAAATCATTTTCTGCTTCAGTTGGTACCAAAATAAATGGCCGTAATGGCATTGTGAATTCCAAAGTTGTTTCGGTGTTACCTAAAGAACGTAGTGCATCCCGCATGTAATCTGGATTGAAAGAAATTTCTAAGTTCTTACCTGTTAATTCACTAAAAGAAATAGATTCTTCCACTGTTCCAACTTCTGGTGAGTTACCCGTAATTATAACTTCTTGGTTTTCCACGTCTAAAGTAAACTTAACCACATTGTTGCGACCGGCGTGAGAAACTAAGGATGAACGTTCAATGGCTTGTAATAAGCTTTGAGCATTAAAAGTAGCCGTCGTTTCGGAAGTCTGTGGTATTAAACGCTTTGTATCTGGGTAGTTTCCTTCTAAGAGTCGTGAGTAAAAGGAAGTGTGGCCTAAAATAAAAAGTACTTGGTTATCCGCGATTTGAATTTCTACTTCACTATGATCGTCATTCAACATCTTAGCTAATTCCTTTAAAGATTTCCCTGGAATTACTAAGTCATAGTGGGCATCACCGGCTGCTTCGCCCAGATGAATAGTGCGTTGACTTAAGCGGTGAGTATCTGTCGCAACCGCTAAAAGTTTTTGATCAGTTATCAACAAGTGGATACCCGTTAAGAGAGGGCGACTTTCTTGATTTGAAATCGCGATGGAAGTTTGATCAATCACTTTCTTCAAAATATCACTAGATAATACTAATGATGATTGAGCTGACAATTCAGGTAGATGTGGATACATATCCGCATCTTGACCCAGGATGGTAAATTCCGCCTTTCCTGAAGTAATGGTTGTTTGTAAACGAGAATCAACACTGACTTCAAGTTCATCGGCAGGTAATTTCTTAATAATTTCACTGAAGATATGGGCACTTAAAACCACACTACCTTCTTCAAAAATTTGTAAGTTAGCCTTCTCATCACTAATCGAAATAATCGTTTGAATAGTAATATCGGCGTTACTCCCAGTTAACTTCAAAGCGTCAGGGAATAATTCCAACTTA
Organism: Ligilactobacillus equi DSM 15833 = JCM 10991; assembly: GCF_001435735.1. Taxonomy (NCBI): domain Bacteria; kingdom Bacillati; phylum Bacillota; class Bacilli; order Lactobacillales; family Lactobacillaceae; genus Ligilactobacillus; species Ligilactobacillus equi. Next base: position 5,542 of record NZ_AZFH01000112.1, on the reverse strand, counting down.
AATCCATGTAAAATATCGATAGCAGCTTTAGGTGAAATTGCACGTTGGACATCAGTAAGGTATTTGAGGAAAGTTTGACGTTGGATACTAAATTTCATAAATTGTTCCTCCTGTTAATATCATAATATTATATATAAAAGTTAGTAGTAGTAGTAGGGGTTGTGGATATTGTGGATAAGTTATAAAATCCCTCAGGTATCAAGGTATGAAAATACCGAAAGGTGTGGAAAAACCTGTGGATAAAACTGTGGATAAGTCGACACTTTTCCACACTCGCTATGAAAGGTTCTTTTTTAATTCAGCAACTTCCTTTTTAAGTTGACTGTCGCTGCGAATTAATTCACCAATTTTATCACAGGCATGCAAGACGGTGGTATGATCTTTACCACCAAATTCTTTTCCGATTTTTGGTAAGGAAATGCTAGTAAGTTCACGCATCAAGTACATAGCAATCTGGCGTGGCACAACGATTCTTTTGAGACGCTTTTTCCCCTTTAAATCAGCGATTGAGACGTCATAATATTTAGAAACCGCCGCTAAAATGCTACTAGCTTTGAGTTCATTGTTTTCTGTTTTAGTTTGTGGTTCGTTACTAAGGTTGCCTAAGGCTTCTGTAACAAGCGAAGCGGTGATAGGTTCGTCCTTTAACTGTGAAAAAGCGCGGACTCGGGTTAAGCCCCCTTCAAGCTCACGAACATTAGATTCAAATTGACCGGCTAAATACCCTAAGGCATCTTCTGGTAATTCAAAGCCTTCTGCCAGGGATTTTTTCTTTAAGATTTCAACTCGTGTATCGTAGTCTGGTGGTGTGATATCAACTACTAATCCCCATCTAAAGCGTGAAATCAAACGATCACCGAGGTTTTCGATTTCATTGGGCATGCGATCACTTGAAATAACGATTTGCTTTTTACTATCGTAAAGATCACTAAAGGTATAGAAGAATTCGTCGATTGTTCCGACTTTGTTAGCGAAGAATTGCACATCATCGACCAAAAGTAAGTCAACATTGCGATAAGCTTTACGGAATTCCTCTTGTTGCTTGGTTTTAATTGAGTTAACAAAGTCATTAGTGAATGTTTCACTGGAGACATATTTAACCTTGGCGTTGGGATTGGACTTCAATAATTGATGTCCGATGGCGTGCATTAAGTGAGTTTTTCCTAATCCTACCCCACCATAGAAGTAAAGTGGATTATACAAGGTACCTGGCTCTTCGGAAACAGCCAAAGCTGCTGCATGGGCCATCATGTTACCGGGACCAACCACGAAAGATTCAAAATTATAAGCCGGATTTAAGTGAGTTGAATGATCAAAGTTGATTAACTCGGGTTTTTTCGGGCTTGAATCTGTGCTTTCAGCGAATGGACGTTGTTGCCCTTCTGTAATTAACATGACTTGATAATGATGATGGTAAGTTTCTTTCAAGTGTTCTTCGACCGTAGGTAGTAATTTAGCTTTCCAATAATTTTCATGTAAGGTAGATGGAACTTGTAAAACTAAAGTTGATTCATGTAATTGCACGGGAACGACGGTTTTAAACCAGGTATCGAAAGAAGTTACTTCATAAAGTGGCTTAAAATGCTGACAAATTTCTTTCCAAATATCTTCTAAATTAGGCATGCTCTCCCTCCTTTCAAAAATTAAGCCCCGACAAAAATATTTCAATTGAGAACAAAATAAAGTTTACCACAAAAAAGCAACTTTTTCCACAGCTTGTTGAAAACTTATCCACAAAATCCACAAGGTGTTAATAAAGATATCCACAAATAAAAATTGATGTGGATTATTTTTATTTTCAAAAAGTTATCCACATTGAATCATGTGCATAACTTTTTCTGGTTTTATAAGTTTTTAGTAAGATTTTTACAAGTTATCAACAATCAAAAAACAAAGTTTTAAACATATTGTTGATATGTGGATAAGATTGTGGATAAGGTTGTGGACAGTGAAAAAATTCAAAATAAAATAAAGTAAAATGTGGAAAAGTGAACGTGATTTTATATGGATAAAAAAGTGGCGGAAATCACGCCTAAAAAGATTATTTTGCATACAAAATTTGAACGAAGAGAGGAACACGGTAAATTCAATAGGAATGGGTAAGTAATGTTCCTGAAACGGATTTTCTCGTTGTAGGAATAAGTACATTAAGTTTTAAAATTGTTCTAATTTGATTATCCAAAGGAGGTCTGGCGGGAATAAAAAGTTGTAATAAGGGCGTTTTTTATCTGAAAGGGTGCTAGTAATCACCAAAGAGTAATTTAAAATTAACCTTTTATTCTCTTAATTGGTGTGGTATTATAGTCGGGTAGGGAATCTTGACATGATTGATATTTTCTAGTAGAATATTGAGTATCATTGTTAAAGTGAATTATTGATAAAGGAGGTGTAAATTCATGAAGAGAACTTACCAACCTAAGAAGCGCCACCGTCAACGTGTACACGGCTTCCGTAAGCGCATGAGTACAAGTAACGGTCGTAATGTGTTAGCACGTAGACGCCGTAAAGGTAGAAAAGTATTGTCTGCATAGGCCACTGGACCGTCAGTGGTCTTTTTTTCTTATTTGGAGCGGAAAAATATGCGTAAATCATATCGTGTTAAAAAAGAAGATGAATTCCAAAAGGTTTTTACGGAAGGTAAATCAGTTGCCAACCGTAAATTCGTTATTTACATGCTAGAAAAGCCGGAACAAAAGCATTTTCGTGTGGGAATTTCGGTCGGCAAAAAGGTAGGGAACCGTGCGGTTGCCAGAAACTGGGTTAAAAGACGGATTCGTCAAACCTTGACAGAATTAAAACCGCAATTAAAACAAGATTGCGATTTCATCGTTATTGCTCGTCCAGGGACTGCCTGGATGGAAAAAAGTGAGGTTTCATCACATCTTACCCATGTTTTGAAGCTCGCTCATATTCTTGATACTACAAGTAATTAAGAAGTTTTCTGACCAAAGGAAAGCGAGGGACACAGTGAAGAAAACGAAGCGTAATCTGGCCTTATTGGGGTCAGTGAGTTTAGCTGTGATTCTAGCCGGTTGTAGCGCGACTTCTACAGTTGATGCTAATAGTACTGGTTTTTGGGATCATTATGTTGTTTGGAACTTTATTCGTGCCATTGAGGCTTTGAGTCATATCTTCGGTAATAGCTATGGTTGGGGGATTGTAGTCTTTACGATTATTGTACGGATTATTATCTTACCTCTAATGGCTTACCAGTTGAAGAGTGCCCGTAAAACAAGCGAATTACAGCCACAATTAAAGGCTTTGCAAGCTAAGTATCCTGGTAAGGATATGGAGTCTCGTCAAAACTTACAGCGCGAGCAACAAGAGCTTTATGCACAAGCAGGAGTCAATCCAGTGGCAGGGTGTTTACCACTCTTAGTTCAAATGCCGGTTTTGTTTGCCATGTATCAAGCCATTTTTAGATCAGAAACCCTGAAAACAGGGCATTTCTTCTGGATGGAACTTGGTGACAAGGACCCATATTACCTGATGCCAATCTTGGCTGCAATTTTTACCTATGCAACTTCTAAGTTGAGTATGATGTCTCAACCAGAACAAAATGCGATGACAAGTAGTATGACATATATTGCGCCAGTTATGATTTTCATCACTGCCTTGAATGTTCCCGCTGCCTTGTCACTTTACTGGGTAATTTCCAATGCTTTTTCAGTAGGACAAACGCTTTTAATAAACAATCCATTCAAGATTATTGAAGAGCGGAAAGCTAAAGAAGCAGCTGAAAAAGCGCGGGTACGTAAGCTTAACAAGGCGAAGAAAAAAGCCTTAAAGAGTAAGCGAAAATAAGCATTAATATTATAAAAAAGCTAGGCTAAAAACCTAGCTTTTTTGCTATAACTATTTTATAAAAATACTATTATATAAACTTTAATGACTTTAAAAGTGTAAAAAATAAATAAATATGATTAAATCTAAACTAGATTTCAAATTGGTAGGAGGGATCAACGATGTAAATATCTTCAGGTTTAAAACCTAGAGCGCGGATTTTTCGATCCTTGGTTACAAAGATAGCTCCGTAGACGTCACGTTTGCGCTGTTTCCAGGCCGTTAAATCAGCATTTGTAAAAAATAATCGGGTAGTTTCGATTTCCGCTATGACAGATTTTTTAGTGAAGACTGTAACCCCTGCTAAATCATTTTCATGGGGATAGCCAGTTTGGGGATCGAGGATATGGTGATAAGAATGACCATCATTAGTTTCTAAGTGCCGTTCATAAATCCCACTAGTTACAGCAGAACAGGGACCTAAAGCTACAGTGGCAATATTTTGCCCCCGTTGGGCAAAGGGGTCTTGAACCCCGATGCGCCAAAGTCCATCAGACCGGTGGGGAGGATTACCCACCATAAGGAGGTTACCACCAAGGTTAATGATACCAGCTGTGATTCCATGTGCTAGCCAAAGGTCTTGAATGCGATCGGCAATATAACCTTTCGCAATAGCTCCCAGGTCTAGTTCCATACCTTTTTGAGTTAAGAAAACGGTTTGATTGAGGTCATCAAGTTGGATTGCATGAGGATTAATTAAGCCTTTTTTAGCAGCAATTTCACCTGGTGAAGGGACCTTAGCATCATCAAACCCAATTTTCCAAAGTTTAACTAACGGTCCAATGGCTGTATTGAAACCAAAATTTTGCCGACTCTCCATAACCGCTAATTTGACAAGATTATACACAGGTGTTGAAACTTGTACGGGAGCGAGCCCGGCTTGTTTATTAACAGCCATTACCTCAGAATCGGGACGATTGACTGTGAAGAGGTCTTCATAATAGTTAATTAGGTCAAAAGAAGCTTCTAATACTTGGGAATCGTGGGCTCCATAGATGGTGAGGGTAATATTAGTTCCTAAAGCATGACCTTGCTGGGTAGTCGTTTGAAAAGCTAAATTTGGAATCGGTTCGGGATGGAGGTTAGTCCAAAGTTCTGTCATATTTTCACGTCCTTATCTAAGTAGATACTGTAATTATACACCCAAAAGATGCGAACTTATCCACAGTTTTTGTGGATAAGTTTAACGTCTTGTTTTTTAAAAATTACTTATGAACATGTTATCATGTTAAAAATATGCTATGATGGTCGATGGAGGATTCTACAATGGAATTAATTAAGTATTTAAGTCTCAATTATAGTGGACTATTACTCATTTATTTATTGAGCATTGTCGCCTTACTATTGTTGCACTATGCGATTTTTGATCGCTTAAAAATGCAACGTTATCAAAGTGAAGAGTATATTAATTATGCTTTAGCTAATGTACAGGTTGAACAGAAGGAAATAGATAATTTTAAGTTAACGCGGAATTTAAGCTATCTTTTAGCTGGTATTGTCAGTTTAGTGTGTTTAGTAACTGCACTTATCAGTCGTAACTTGCAAGTAGCTTATATTTTGGTGACAGCTTTAGCATACTTTTTTTGCCTTTTTTCTCTATGGTTGAGTTATCTGTGGGAAAATTATCTCGTTAAAATAGATTTAAACGGCAGATTGCAATAAATAAATTGAACACTTCATCGAAGCATTTTTCGCATAA
>NZ_AZFH01000015.1:0-53525 GCF_001435735.1 Ligilactobacillus equi DSM 15833 = JCM 10991 | reverse complement strand
CGGACTGGAGGCCTTGAAACCGAAGAAGAAAGGTAGGCCAAGTAAGGTGTCAAAGAAAAGTAAGAAGAATGCCAGTAAAATGGTCAACTACCCCAGTCTTTAGACTAGGGTAGTTGACCCATGGTGAGGTTCCAGTCTTTTTGATTTCCTTAAAGGCGGGGGAACGGGGCTAAACCTCACAGAAGCGGATATGGTTATCCACTACGATCCTTGGTGGAATGTGGCTGCGCAAAACCAAGCTACCGATCGGGCCCACCGAATTGGCCAAGCAAACAAGGTGATGGTTTACAAGCTGATTGTCAAGGATTCCTTGGAAGAAAAAATTATGGACATGGAAGCAAAGAAGGCCAAGTAAGCTGACGACATTCTTTCCGGTAAAGGGCTGCAAGATGCAACCATTACCCGGGAAGAATTACTGGAAATTATTTAGAAAAATTATCGAACCGTTAGAAATCAACGCTTTTGTGGCGTGAAATCTCTAGCGGTTTTTGTTTTTCTAATTACAAGTAAAGGCTGCTTGAACTTCAGCGACATCGTCGAATTTGGTGATGGTATCGCCGATGATTTGGTAATTTTCGTGACCTTTACCTGCTAGTAAAATTACATCACCTGGGTGGGCGAGTGCGACAGCCTTGCGAATAGCTTGACGTCAGTCAAGTTCAATTTCAATCTGGGTCATGTCGTCAAGGCCTCTTAACATGTCTAAGATGATGTCAGCCGGATTTTCTTGGCGGGGATTGTCAGTAGTTAAGATGACCAAATCACTGTACTTTTGGGCAATTTGAGTCATCTTAGGGCGTTTATCGGCGTCCCGATTACCGCCACACCCAAAGACGGTGATAATTCGGCTTTGGGTCAGAGGTTTGAGCGTTTGGAGCGCATTGGCTAGGGCAGCTGGTGTGTGAGCGTAGTCAACAAACGCGTTGATTTCATGGGGGCCGGTTACCAATTGTAAGCGCCCTTTAACTCCGGTAACTGTTTTGAGAGCAGCGATAATTGTCTTGAGGTCTAGGCCATAAACATAGGCCCCAGCAATGGCGGCTAGGGCATTGTAAACGTTGTGGGTCCCGACTAAGGGAAGGTAAACGGCATAACTTTGGCCTAATGCTTGGAGGGTGAAATCCGTCCCCTGGGCGTGGTGGTGCAGCTTGGTCGCTTGAAAATCGGCATCCTTATTAATTCCGTAAGTCAAAATTTGGGCTTCAGTGGATGTTATGATGAAATCAGCTAGGGTGTCGTCTTGGTTGATGATGGCAGTTTTGCCCTTTTGTAAGTTACCTAATTGTGAGAAGAGCAAACTTTTAGCATGAGCATATTCCGCCATATTCTGGTGATAATCCAAGTGGTCTTGGGAGAAGTTGGTAAAGATAGCGGTATTAAAATCAACTTCCCAGGTCCGGCCTTGGACGAGGGCCACAGAAGAAACTTCCATGCTGACAGCTTGGACTTTGGCTTCAACCATTTGGGCGAATAGTTTTTGTAATTTATGATTGGCTGGTGTGGTGTTGATGGCTTTAAGATATTGATTGTCAACCTTATGGTACATAGTGCCCACTAGGCCAGTTTTTATGTGTTGATAGCGATAAACAGCGTCTAAAAGGTGAGTTACGGTGGTTTTACCGTTGGTCCCAGTCACCCCAGTTAAGTGGAGTTTTTGACTAGGGTGATCATAAAAGATGGCACTTAAAGTGGCCATGGCTCGCCGGGTGTCGCGGACGTAGACCACGGGCACTTTGACTTGGAGGGGCTTTTGAGCCACAATCAGGCGGGCGCCCTGATTTATGGCTTGGGTAACGAGGTCGTGACCATCAGTTTTGAAACCGGAAATTGCGATAAAGACACTATTGGGTATCAGTTCATGGGTATTTTGGCTGACCAAACTTACTTCAAAGTCAAGATCTTGGTCAGCGGGTAAGGAAATTCTTCGATAGTTTAGGCTGTTGATTAAAGTTTGTGCATTCATGAGATAACCCCCTGGTTATTTTGTAATTGGATATCTCTAGCTTAGATAAGTTTTGTGAATATTTTATGACTAAATTATGGCAATCTTCAGAGTGTTCTGTGTAAATTTAGGAAACGGTGGATTCTGCCCTTCAAGATGAGGGGGACTGGCAGTCATTTATGTCATTATTGTAAAACTTTGGTTTAAGTTTTTTTGTTAGGGGGAAGTTTTTTTCAGGCCCCCAGGAAGAAAAGTTCTTCCCGAAAGGCATCGGGTTGGGCCATGTAGTTTTGGAGCGTATTAGCGTCAAAGTTGTCAAAGCAACGGACCGCACGAGTTAAAATTTTGGTGAAAGCTTTAAAAATGTAGCCTTTAAAGTTATGGTGGCCAGGTTTTTTGGCGAGATTGCGTACGCGTACCATGACGGGGCGGAAGTTACGTATAAGTTCAAAATTTAAAAGCGGATTGGTTTCAAATAAAAAGGCTTCAACTTCGCTACATGAACTTACGGTGACCGTTTTTTCGGCTTGCTTTTTGGCAGCAAAAATCAAGTGCCCTAGTTCGTAGCTTGAAGCAAGTGAGCTATTATAAGTCGCTAAGAGATCCGCTAAATGGGGGTGGAGACCAGCCTTAACTTGTCCTTCTTTGAGGCAGCCAGCTTCATCACCTTGCTTTAAGTCTGGTTGCGTCAGAGTCGGCTGGGGAGTTGCTGGTAGCTGGGCTTGAGATTTAGTGGAATTTTCTGGTGCTGGCTTTTGCTTAGCTGGTATTAAATCCTCAGGTTTGAGGGGAAAGAAATAGCGGTTAGCTTGACCGGGATGTTTGGCAGTTTGTACTTCTAAAAGACCCGCCTTTTTGAGAGCTTGAATATCTTGACTGATGGAGCGTTTGGTAACTTGGAATTCCTGACTGAGCTCGTCATGGGAGTAAACGATGTAGAAGTCGCCATCTTGATAAAAGTTAGAACCATGGCGCATAGAAGAGGCTAGTCGGTTATAAAAACGGCCCATGATGAGCATTTGCCGGCTAGATAGTTGGTAATTGAAGAGAAAATCGTAAACTTTGAAGTAAGTGCTAGTCATAATAAAAATCTCCTTGAAAAATTGTCTTTATATAAAGTAAGGAAATTAGCGCTTAAAATGTCCTATTTTTTTAAAAAATATTTTGAAATAATTTAACTAAGTATTTTAAATTTTTCCCGGAAATTAAAATCGACCGTTGTGGTTGGCTTTTTAGGTGTGGTTTCGGTAAAATAAAAGGGGGTGAAATAAAATGAAAAAGTTGATTAAAAGTGGTTTTTGGGTGGTTCTAGGTTTATTTTTAGGAATTTTATTTCCGCTAGTTGCCCGAGCCGATTACCAGATTACGGCCTATCAAATTCAAGCCCAAATCCAGCCGAATGGCAGTTTGAGTCTTCAAAGAAAGATTACTTATGATTTTGATGATGAGGCTAATGGCGTCTACTACCGGCAAAATTTAGCTAGTGGGCAGAAGCTAAGTCAACCAGAAGTTAAAGTTAATGGGCAAAAAACCCGCAACTATGAATTAAATCACGATCAAGCGGGGTACCGTTTCAAGGTTTATCATCATACGAATGGTGGGAAGGTAACCTTTACTTATGATTATGTAATTGAGAAGGCCGTGATTAATTGGCAAGATACAGCAGAATTGAATTTTAAAATTATTGGTGACGGCTGGGAAGAAAGTCTACACAACGTGCAGGTCAAAGTTAGCCTTCCCCAAAAGCAAGTATCTTCACTGCAAGCTTGGGTTCATGGACCATTGAATGGTTATAATGAGGTTAATCGTTCTTTAGGTTACAGTAAATTTAGGGTGGCTCGCGTACCGGCGAAGACTTTTGTGGAAATTCACATGGTCTTTGATAAAGCCTTAACTGCTAATAATCCTGAGTTGCGCTCTAGCAAGCGCTTAGCCCAGGTGCGCGCCCAAGAAGCTAAATTTGCTAAGGAAGCTAACGCTAAGCGTCGCAATCAAAAGCTATTAGCGTATGTCACTGCGTTTTTGGGAAGCTTGTTGGTCTTGCGTTTGATGTGGGTAGGTTTTGTAAAGAAACCCGAATATGGGCCACGTCCGCTTAAAAAGAGTTTAACGCCTCATGTTTTTGAACCTCCAACTTATCCGGCGGCGATGGCGCAAGCTTTGCGTACAGCGCATGTTCCAAATGCATTAGGTTTGAGTGCTCATTTATTAGAGTTAGTAGCTGCTAAAAAGCTTAAGTTGGAGGAGCTGCCGGGCTCCAAAGGTTCTAAAGAGTATCGCCTAACCTTAGTGGATTTTGTAGATGAAGAATTAATAGATTTTCTGTTCAAAGAAGTGGGGGATGGTAAGAGTTTTACGACCCAGAAATTACGACGGTATGGTAAACGTGCGCGCACTTCTCAGAAAATCAACGATGCTTATAGTGCCTGGCAAGAGGCAGTTTATACCGGTTTGTTTCAACAAGGATATCTTTCAAAAACGCAACAAGATGCGGGAACGAAATTTAACTTAAAGTTAATCTTGGGGATAGTAGCAACCATCTTTTTAGGTCTAGGGATCTTCTTTTTGAATCAAGAGTTTGGCCTTATTTGCCTCTTAATTTGGTTACCGCTAGAATTGATGGTGGCGCTGATTTGGGGATTAAGGAAGTCAGCTTACACAGTACAAGGAGCCCAGGAAGCTACTAAGCTCAATGGTTTGTATAAGATGCTAGATGAAATTGGTAATTTCCGTCCGAAAGAAGTGGGGGATATTACCTTATGGGAAACGTTATTACCTTATGCTACCGCGTTTGGCTTATCGGAAAAGGTAGTAGCGGCCCTAAAAACTGATTTTTCAGTGGCGGAGTTTCAAGCTAGTGGTCATGAGCTGCTTTACTATTCTCTAATTAGCCATAATATGGTGGCAAGTTTCAGTGAGAGTTTTGATCGTAGTTTTGAGCAAAGCTTGACTAATTATAGTGCTTCATCTTCATCGTCATCATCTGGTAGTTCAGGTGGCTTTTCAGGTGGCAATTCAGGTGGCTTCGGCGGTGGCTCCGGTGGCGGTGCGTTTTAATTAAAAAATAAAATCTGAATTCGAATTTGGGAAAACACACGCCCAATTCTGAGTTCGGATTTTTTAATTATTTGACATTATGTAAGCGCTGTCTTAAAATGGTAATTGATTTTACTTAAATGGATGGTGATGGTTGTGGAAGCGCAAGATAATTTGGGAGTGGGACACACGCCCTTGTATAAATTACACACTCCGGCAGATTATGCTGCTGTTTATGTCAAACTTGATTACAAAAATCCTACTGGATCAACCAAAGATCGGGTTGCGGTGGAAATTATTCGTCAAGCTTTAAATCATGATTTGCTTCAGGCAAATGGTACTTTGGTTGAAGCAAGTAAGAAAGATTTTGGCCTTTCTTTGACAGTCTTTGCGAAAAAAATGGGTTGTCATGCGGTGATTGTCATGCCTGAGGATGCGCAAGCACAAAAGGCTGTGATTGAAGCGCATGGAGGTCAAGTGGTGACAACTTCTGCTAATCTAGGGATGGAAGGCGCCCGCAAGAAAGCCCAACTTCTAGCTGATGAAAAAGGCTGGTTTATGCCCAATCAGTACTATAACCCTGCTAATTCAGATGCTCATGAAAAAGGTACGGGCCCAGAAATCATTGCCGCTTTAGCAGGTAAGCGTATTGATGCTTTCGTTGCTGGAATCAATACTGGTGGCACACTTAGCGGGGTGGGTCATGCTCTAAAAGAAGAATGGGTTGGGACTCAAGTAGTGGCGCTTAGTAACCACCATACCCCATTTCTACAGCAGGAGAAGAGCCAACCTTATAGTTTAGAAAGTTTAGGGAATGGCTTTGTCCCTGATATTTTAGATCGGGATATTTACGATGAGGTTTTGCAATTAGACCTAGCTGCCGCGCAAAAGCTGGGTTCCGAAGTAGCACGAAGGGAAGGAATAGTTGTGAAGGCGAAGGCGGCTGAAAATATCTGGACAGCTTATCAAGTCGCCCGGCGTTTGGGGCCGGGTAAGATAGTCGTAACGATTGCGCCATAAAGAGTCCCGCAAAGTTCGTCTGGGTGACGGACTTTGCATTAGCAATTTAAAAAAGTTATTTTAACTTTCAAAATAAATTAAAAAGCAACTAGGGTAAAAACTCTGTCTCCAGAGAATTTATGAAGAAATTTCATTTTAATAATGAAAGACTTTCATTATTAAAAATAAGGTATATGCAATAATTACTATGAGGAGGGAATTAAGGTGTTTAAAGTAATGCGAAATTTTTTCCAAAGACCAGTCGTAAACTTTATCGGCCGGACTCTATTATATTTATTGATTATGATTGGCTTGGTTTACCTCTATAACTATAGCGGGATTAATCAGCCACACTTTATCTACAATGAGTTTTAAGGAGGGATTTTAGGTGGAAAATATTTTAACTCAAATTGACCAGTGGGCTGTAACTGACCCCAACCGTGTTTGCTATGACTATTTGGGGCATAGCTACACCTATGGTCAGCTAAAAGAAAAAAGCGATAATTTAGCTGCAGCCCTTGAAAAGATGGAACTTCCGCAACATGCACCGATCTTGATTTTTGGTGGCCAAGATTTTAATGTGCTAGTAACTTTTTTAGCCAGTGTTAAAAGCGGGCATGCTTATATTCCTGTCGACATTCATTCTCCTTTGAGTCGGATTCAAATTATCAATGAAATTGCTACTCCAGCTGCAATTATTAATCTGTCTGATTCAAAATTAAACATAACTGCAGATCGTGTCTTAGATAAGGCAGAAATTCTTGCATTGATAGCGCAAAAAGGGCAGATATCTCCAGAAAACTTTGTTCACGACGAAGAAACTTTCTACATTATCTTTACGTCTGGAACCACGGGGAAACCAAAAGGTGTTCAAATTAGTGCTAATAACTTACAAAGTTTCTTAACTTGGATGCAAACAGACTTTAATCTTGAAGAGGGAGAAAACTTTTTAGCGCAAGCGCCTTATTCTTTTGACCTGTCGGTTATGTCTCTTTATCCAAGTTTAACTACTGGTAGTAAGCTTTCGGTCTTACCGCCAGAAGTTACTAATAATTTTAAAGAACTTTTTACCCGCTTACCAAAATTAGCTTTAAGTACCTGGGTTTCAACGCCGTCTTTTATGGAAATTTGCCTTTTACAACCGACTTTTAATGCGCAAAACTTACCTAGTTTAAAGCATTTTATCTTTTGTGGTGAAGAATTAACCAAAAAGACTGCGCAAGAATTAAAAACACGTTTCCCAACTAGTCATATTTTTAATACCTATGGCCCAACGGAAGCAACTGTTGCAGTTAGTCAAGTAGAATTGTCTCAACAAATTTTTGACCAGTATACTCGCTTACCAATTGGGTATGTCAAAGACGATTGTCATGTAGTTTTAGTAGACGAAGACTTAAATGAAGTCCAACCAGGCCAACAAGGAGAAATTTTAATCCAAGGTCCGGGACTTTCTAAATGTTATCTCAATAACCCAGAAAAAACCAATCAAGCCTTCATTGATTTTCAAGGCAAACGGGCTTACCGGACTGGAGATTTGGGTTCAATGACGGACGATGGTCTCTTACTTTATGGGGGCCGGGTAGATTTCCAAGTGAAGATGCATGGTTTTCGGATTGAACTTGAAGATGTGGATCACCACTTGAATCGGGTGAAATTGATTAGTCAAGCAATTACAATTCCTAAACATGATAAAAATAAGAAAGTTACTCAATTAATTGCTTACGCAGTTGTTAAAGAAAATGACTACCCATCTAATCTAGCGTTAGCGAAGGCTATTAAAGAAGAAATGGCAACTTTTACGATGGAGTACATGATTCCACAACGCTTTGTCTTTGTAGATTCTTTACCTCTTTCGGTCAATGGCAAGATTGATCGCAAGAAGTTGATTGCTGAGGTTAACCATGATTAATGTTCAACCTTACGCAACCCCAACCTACTTTGTCTGGCTATTTTTAGCGCTAGTACCACTAATTATCGGTCTTTTGAAAGGCAAGCGTTTCATGCTTTATGAAGTGGTTCTAAACTTTGTTATTCTAGTTTTAACTTTTGGCGGTTCCAAGTGGCACGAAGGGGTTGCCTTAATCTGTTATGTGATTTTTGAGACCCTTCTTATTTGGGGCTATCACACTTATCGTCAAAAGAAGAACGGGACATTTATTTTTTGCGTGGCAGTCTTTTTAGCAATCTTGCCTTTAGTTATTGTAAAGATTGTCCCCGCAATTCAGATGGGGAAAACGTCAATTTTAGGTTTCTTAGGGATTAGTTACCTGACCTTTAAAGTGGTGGGAATGATTATGGAAACCAGAGATGGTATGCTGAAAGAATTTTCCTTTTTAAAGACGCTCCACTTCATTCTCTTTTTCCCAACGATTTCATCCGGTCCCATTGATCGTTATCGTCGTTTCAGTAAAGACTATGCCAAACCTTTGAAAAAAGACAAATATCTTGATATGTTGCAAAAGGCCGTCTTTTATATCTTTTTAGGTTTTCTGTATAAGTTCTTACTGGCTTACTTCTTTGGTAGCTATTTATTACCAATCATCTCGAAACATGCCCTAGTACATGGGGGTATTTCTTGGTGGCTTGTAGCATATACTTATTGCTATTCAATGGATCTGTTCTTTGATTTTGCAGGTTACTCTTTATTTGCGGTGGGGATTTCTTATATGATGGGTGTGGCAACGCCGATTAACTTTAATAAGCCATTTGCTGCCCCTAATATCAAGGAATTTTGGAACCGTTGGCACATGTCTTTATCATTTTGGTTTAGAGATTACATTTATATGCGGCTAGTCTTTTTCTTAATGAAAAAGAAACTCGTTAAAAATAAGGTTACGCTTGCTAATCTCGGGTATTTAACACTATTTTTAATTATGGGCTTTTGGCACGGTTTAACTTGGTATTACATTGTTTATGGACTTTACCATGCCTTAGCTATCATTACTTGTGATGCTTGGATTCGTTTCAAGAAAAAACACCAACTGCCAAGCAATCATTTTACAAAGGCTCTAGCAATTTTTACAACTTTTAATGTTGTTTGCTTTAGTTTTCTGATATTCTCAGGCTTTTTGGATACGTTATTTTTTAAATAATACGAGGAGGAATTTAACATGGAACAAGAAGTATTAAATTTATTAGAAGAATTAACCGGCTCTGATGAGGTACAAACTAATCTTGATTTAGACTTATTTGAATCAGGACTTTTGGACTCGATGGCAACGGTTCAACTCTTATTAGAATTAGATGCGACTTTTGATATTGAAGTACCAGTTTCTGAATTTGAAAGATCTGAATGGAATACGCCCGCTAAAGTGATTGCTAAAGTTAAGGAATTACAGGACTAATGCACCATGAAAAAGAGGCTATGGAATATCTTTGGGCCCGTTATTTTAGCGGGACTAATCTTAATAGGTTTACTCTTTATCCCTTTTAACACGGGGAAAAGTAGCCAGTCTACCTTAGATAAGGCAGCTGTTTCCTTGAATAAAAATATTTTTAAAGGCGAAAGTGTAAAACAGTCTGCCTTAGCTAAGAATTATGTGCCATTTTTTGGATCATCTGAACTATCAAGACTTGACGCGTTTCATCCAGCGGTATTGGCTAAAAAGTATCATCGCTCTTATCGGCCATTCCTGTTAGGAAATGCAGGGAGTCAATCGCTAAGTCAGTACCTAGGAATGCAAGAAATTAAAGGGCAGTTACAAGGCAAAAAAGCTGTTTTTATTATCTCACCACAATGGTTTGTTAAAGGGGGGGCGAATCCGTTAGCTTTTGCGCAATATTATTCCAATTTAGAATTTGTTGATTTTGCTTTGGGAGCGCAAAACACGACCACCGACCGCTTCGCTGCTTCTCGTCTACTAGCTTTGCGGGCCAACCAAGCTGGATATTTAGAACGTACGGTTTTGAAACGGATTGCAAAAGGGCAACACCTAACTACCTGGCAAAAAGTTGCTTTAAAATTGAAGAGAAATCAACTTTTAAAAGAAGATGGTTTGTTCTCAACGCTTACGCTAAAGGGAAAAAATTTAGCGAAAGTAAATAAGCAAATGAAGTCTCTACCTAAAACTTATAATTATCAAGTTCTTAATAAATTGGCTTTAAAGCAAGGACGTAAAAGTACTTCCAGTAATAACTTAGGAATTGCCAATAAATTTTGGAAGCGACGACTTGAAAAAAAGTTACCTGAATTAAAGGATTCACAAAAGAATTTTAATTACACGAAGTCAGTTGAATACGGTGACTTTCAGTTAGTTTTAAACCAATTTGCTCAAAGTAAGACGGATGTGCTTTTCATCATCCCTCCTATTAATAAGAAATGGAGTACCTACACGGGATTATCGTTGCCAATGGTTGACAAAACGGTCGGTAAGTTACGTTATCAACTTCAAAGTCAGGGGTTTAATAATGTTTTAGATTTATCTAAAGATGGTGGGCAAGAATACTTTATGCAAGATACCATCCACTTAGGCTGGCGCGGATGGTTGCGAGTTGACCAGGCCGTGAAGCCATTTTTAGAGACGAAAGCTAGTCCAACTAACTATCATTTAAATAATTACTTTTATAGCAAAGCTTGGCAAAACAAAAGTCAAGTTAAGTAGTATAATGTAAGCGGGTTTTCCCGCTTTTTTTAATGAGGTGATTTTATGCTATCAAATTTATTAGATATTGATAATTGGCTTAAAAAGCATGTTTTTGTCAGAAATATGAATCAAACGCTCGACCAACTATTCCCTATCGTTTTAATCGGTGCGGTTAGTGCGCTGTTACAGCAACTTTTCTTTTCTCGGGAAGCTTATTTGAGGGAAATTTTCCATTTGAAAATTTTTCCAACTATGTATTTTTTACAAAACATTACGGATTTAACCTTGGCTACGGTGGCGTTATATGCAACTGTTCTAATGGCATATTATACGGCTCAAAATAAAGGTGCCGGAGTGGTGGTTAGCATGATGGTCTTTTATTTTCTGACTTACCATCCTGATGAACATGGTGTTAATCTAGCTGGGAGAGCGTATGGGATGAATGGTCTCCTCTTAGGGTTGGTTTGTGGATATTTTGTCGCTCAGATGCTTAACCTTTATGGCCTTAGAAAGGGTGGTGGTCTGTTATTTCTGAGCGCGATTGCCCTTAATTTTTTAGCCGGTTGGTTGATCTATAATGGTTATGTAGAACTATTTTTTACCGATGTTCAACAAAGATTAAATAATCAGACTAACATAGGGGGACTTTTTATCTGGAGCCAAGTTTTACTACTTTTAACTTGGTTAGGTTTAGGACATAATATCGTTTTGAATTATAACCAATTTGACTATCAAAATCTGCATTATGCACTACAACATAATGGAAAAGTACGCTATCCTGTTAGTTCTTACACAATTTTAAATCAATATGCTAACCTCGCCGGAGTAGGCGCGATTGTAGCTTTGGTTATTTGTGTAATTATCTGTTCTTATTCAAAAGCCCGTCGTCAGAGGGCACGCTTGGCTTTATTACCGACAATTTTTAATCAGACTAGCGTAGCCTTTATTGCTTTAAATTACTTTTTAAATCCGCTTTATTTAATAGGTGGAGCCCTTGCTACAAGCTTTAATATCCTAGTAGTCTATGGTTTACTTTCGTTAAATATTTTGCCAGTAGGCTTGTACCCACCTTTAAAAGGCGCTCCTAGCTTATTTTATGCTTTTATCGCTAACCGTGGAACTTGGGGGATTCTCCTCCTAGTGATTTGTCTACTTTTTTGTGATATTTTGATTTACATGCCCTTTGTAAAGGTGGTCGAGAGTCGTGAAAAATAAAAATTTACTGTTTTTGAGTTTAGTCTTTTTACTTTTAGGGTTATTAGCCGTACCCACGAGAGTCTGGACTAGAAAAAATGCCACTAATATTGATACTATGCGGGCGTCACGGTTGTCTCCGGTTATTATGATTCCTGGTTCTTCAGCTACAGTGAATCGGTTTGATCCCTTGGTAAAACTTTTAAATCAGGGCTTACCTAAAAATAAACGCCACTCTCTATTAAAGATGAAAGTTTATAATAGTGGGAAAATTATTTCGTCAGGGTCTTTAAGAAAGGGGGACAATGAGCCGATAATAGTAGTTGGGTTTGAAAATAATCATGATGGTTACGTTAACATAAAAAAGCAATCTAAAATGTTCGCCAAAGCATTCAAGTTGCTAACCAAGACCTATAAATTCAATAATTTTAAGGCACTTGGTCATTCGAATGGGGGCCTAATATATACAGCTTTTCTTGAAAATTACTATGCTCCTTACAGCAATGATATCAAAGTAACGAAACTTATGACCATTGGTTCTCCCTATAACTTTGATGAACAATCAGATACGAAAAAGACCCAAATGCTAACCGATTTCATCAAAAAATCCTCTAAGTTACCCAAGAGCTTAGTGGTTTACTCGGTAGCTGGGACGGAAAATTATAGTTCAGATGGCTTGGTTCCAATTCAAAGTGTGCAAGCAGGAAAATATATTTATCAAAAAAAGGTTAAATCCTTTATGGAAATAACCGTAACAGGGGTTAATGCGCAACACTCCAGTTTACCCCAAAATAAGCAAATTGTTCGTTTGATTAAACAGTATATGTTAAAGCGGAATAATAAAGGTAATTTTCTTAGGCGGCAAGATAATGATAAAATTAGTGGTGAAAAGCTTTAATGGTCTTTAATTCTTGGTACACTAAAGTTTGCCACATAAAGGCTAAAGTAAACCCACCTAGCAAGTCAGTTGCTGTTATGCCTTGACTTAAAAGAATGAATCCTGCTAGCAGGATGAGGGGACAAAAGAGTTTTGGGATAAGTTGTTGTTTTAAATTCAATAAAAATAGTGTAATTAAAAAAATAGCAGTATCAGGAAAGCCATGGACTTGATTAGCAATAATGATTTTAAAGCAAATTAAAACTGCCCCGCCAGAAAAGTAATCCCACAGAATTCCTAAAGCTCGTCCCCGTTCTTTTTTATAAAAGAGAATCATGGTTTGTCCAACCATTAAAATTAAGATTAAGGGCCACAAATTAAAAGGAATTTTGACTATTGTCGGCATTAGAAAAAGCTGGTTAAAACTTTCTAACCAGGTTAAATCAAAAATCAGACTTAAGCTTAAACCACTAAATCCCAAAAATGATAGCAAAGCTAGGACTTTTCTCATTGGGAGCCACCCCTTTCATTAAGGTACTTTATAATTAAGTATATGGAGTAATTTGGCAAGTTTAAAGAAGCATATTCTGATATTTATCTGAAAAAATTTCACATTAATTAGAGGTAAAATTATGAAGGAAACAATTTTGTTAGTTGAAGATGAAGTGGCGCTAGCGGAATCATTAAAATTGGAATTAGAATTTGAGGATTATCAAGTTTTAACCGCCAATGATGGGTTACAAGCACTAGAGGTTTTTCAAGCCAATGCCACGCAAATTTCGTTGATTATCCTTGATTGGATGTTACCACGGTTAGATGGCCTGGGAGTTTTACGGCGAATTCGTAAAGACTATCAAGTACCCGTGATTATGTTAACGGCGCGAGATTATGTAGGAGATAAAGTTGCCGGGTTGAAGGGAGGAGCAGACGATTACGTTACGAAACCCTTTGACATTGAAGAACTTTTGGCACGCATTGAAGTAATTCTTAGGCGGTTGACCTCGAGTACCAATCTGAAAACTTATCGTTTAGGGGGGCTTAGTTTAGATGAAAAGTCTCGCCAAGTAGTGCGTGATGGGCAAGCAATCTTACTAACGCAAAGAGAGTTTCAATTACTCCTAGAGCTTTTTAAAAATCAAGGGGAAGTTTGTACTCGAGATGAACTTTTAGACAAGGTTTGGGGAATTGATTTTGATGGCCAACCAAATACTGTCGATGTTTATATCCGCCTGTTACGTAATAAAATTGATAAAAATTTCGATAAGAAGTTATTACAGACAGTTCGGGGCCTAGGTTATATGTTAAAGGGGTAGGACTATGAGGACGTTCGTTAAAAGGGTTCAAGCGTATTTAAATCAGAGTTATATGCAAATTTTGCGCATTAATTTTATCCTAATAATTACAGCTGTAACCTTTATTTTTGGGCTTTTGATCTCCTTAGCCCTTACTCGGCAAGCAATTATGACAACGAAAAATAATAATGCAATCTACATGCGCTTATTGACGGAAACCGTCTTTACCAATGATCGCGAATGGAATTGGTGGATTTTGAAACATGGGATGAAGCATAAACAACTTTATGTCTATATCAATATTGCAGATGGCAAAAAGGGAGTCGTCGATTACTATTCTCCTCGAACAGAGAAGTTTTTAAGCCAGGCTAAAAAAGTTTTGGGAAGTAAACGCTATTACCGTTATCAAGGAAATTATTATTATTACACCAGTGCTAAGCGCTATGGGAATAGGTACTATATGTGGTGGAGTATGACGGGTGTGATTGATATTTTAAAAGACGTTCTAATTGTTATTTTAGCGGTTTGGCTATTGTTAATCATTACCAGTCCTTTTTATATTGAGCCAATAGCGAAAAGGTTAGCGCAACCTATTCAAGATTTGGATAATAATGTTAATAAGTTACCTAAGGAAACACAGAAAACTTTAAGTGTTCCAGCGTGGCCACATGAAGTTCATGATTTGACTGAAAATTTCAATCATCTTTTAGTCCGTCTTTATCAACAAAACCAAAAAGAAAAAGATTTTGTCAACAATGCTGCCCATGAATTAAAAACTCCGATTGCAACGATTAAAAGTCATGTACAACTAATCAAGCGTCGGGGGAAGACTAATCCTCAGATTATTGACAAATCTCTAACTTATATCGCAAGTGAAGTTGAGCACATGAACCAATTAATTGAAGAGCTTCTAATTTTGGCACGGACAGCGCAAAAGCTTGAGCTCCAAAAAGAAAAACTGGATCTTGAAGTGTTGACTTTTGAGCTGTTAGAAAGTCTCCCACTCAAGCAAAAAATTAAGGTAATCGGGCAGGGGAGTATTTTAGCTGATCGCGAAGCTTTACGCCATATTTTAGAAAATTTACTCACCAATGCGGGTAAATATGCTCCCGCTGATTCTGAGATAGAAATAACTATCGCTGAAAGAAGCTGGACGATTACGAATCATGGTCCGATGATTAATGAAAATGATCAGGCGCACCTTTTTGAACGTTTTTTCCGTGGTGCAGATGTACGTGGGAAAATTAAGGGGACAGGTCTAGGATTAGCGATTGTAGCTCAATTAGCCCACCGTAACGCTTTAAAAGTTGAGGTTACGTCAACTAAAAAAGCAACAAGTTTTACAATCGTTCAAAGTGAAATTTAGTTTTTTCTCTAGGATTGCATTCATTATAAAAGGCATGGTCATGACAACGACCATGCCTTTTATTTAATGACCACGATGTTTTTGGCGGTGTTTAATCACTCGCATTTATATCCATAGAAAAGCTATCTTTATCCATATTGTCTATTACTGAAATAATAATTAAATTGATTTTATGTTTTTGAAGTATGATGTGCTATAATGTAGGAAATATGACTGATTTTTATGAGAATTATGAATTGTAATCATGGAAAATAACTGGGATGGGTAGACATGGTAAAAAACATGTCGATATAATTTAGGGGATTTAAAATGTCATTTACGTTTATTGATAACTACTTATCTACTAACTATGTATTAGCCAATATTTTTTCTAGCATTATTTTATTAATTATTTTGTTAGCCAACCGTAATGTTGACGATTTTAGCCGCGCACGTCAATATTTTACCTGGGGCACGCTAGCCTTAATTGCGTATTTTTTGTGTGATTCCTACTGGATGATGATGAAAACTGAAGTTGTAAAATTCCATTGGTTAAGAGCGGTTTGGATTAATGCTTTCTTAGCATGGATTTTAAATTTAGTGAGTGTCCTATTTTTTTCTTATATTCTTCATCGGCGCCGACATCGGTGCATTTTGCGGATTCATTTTTTATGGCGGAATTTACCAGCCATCCTGGATTCGGGGGCGGTACTTTTATTAGCTATGTTTTGGCCCGAATCTCTTTTAACCAAGCACGGTCAAGTTACGTGGCTTTGTGACGTAACTTTCTTAAGTATTCCGGTACTGTATTCCTTGCTAGTAGTTTTATTATCATTACGAAAATTTTTTGAACAACGTGGAGAAAAATTTTTTCTTACCTTGGGTGGTTACCCCTTAGTGATGATTTTTAGCGGTCTCATTCAAATACAGGGGTGGGAAATTCCCCTTTTTTGTTTATCTGTTACCGCCTATGTAGTCTACTCCTACACTTCTTTGACGATTAATAAAATTTCTCTAGATAATTTAACAGGATTGCACCATCGACAATATGTTCAAAGCCAAGCTCAAAAATTATTGAATCAAGGCACGAGAGACTACCACCTCCTGATGGTTGATGTTAATAATTTGAAACAGGTTAATGACATTCATGGTCACTTACGCGGTGATGAGGTTTTAAAAATTGTCGGGCAGGCATTACAAAATTTGACAATCAAAAGAAAACTGCTTGCTTGTCGCTATGGGGGCGACGAATTTTTGGTTTTATTGCATTCCAAAAAGATACAAACTCTAGAAAAAGTTAAGCACGAACTGCGACAAGAGATTCGTAAAATTGCTGCTGAGATGCAAGCAGATACTCTTCCGCAAGTTGCAATCGGTAGTAGTCAGTTGGGTGAATCTTTAAAAAGTAGTATTAAGGAAGCCGACCAAAAACTTTATGCAGATAAGCGTCATTTAAAAAGTAATTCGCGACAATTAGATTTGTTCATTGACCGGGTTACTGGTTTACGAAATGCTAATTATTTAAATAACCAGCAATTTATACAAACAGAAAAACGCCAGGCGACCGTTATTTTTTGGGATATTTCTAATTTGCAAGGTTTTAACAAGCAGTATGGCTATGATCGTGGTAATGGTATCTTAAAAAAGGCTGCTGAAGCGATTAAAGTGGAGTTTCTTGATGAATTAACCGTACGCTATACCGAAGATAAGTTTGTGACGATTACTTTTAAACCGGGGGTAGCGGACAAAGTTCAACGTGTATGTAAAAATTTTAACACGCTGATTAAAAATCGTACAGTAAACCTTAGAGTTGGCAGTTATCAATGGCAACAAAAACAAGAAACAGTTATTATGGCGGTGGATAAGGCCCGCCAGGCCAAAAATTATTTGGGTCAAAACCGCCAAGAAAATTATATTGCCTATAATCATGAGGTTGAAGAATATTATGCTAATAAGGAGTATATTTTAACGCACTTTAATATCGCAATACAACGTGGGTGGATAAAGCCTTATTTCCAAGTTCAAATTCGTAGTTTAACTGGAAATTATGCTGGGATGGAGGCTTTAGCTCGGTGGGAAGATCCTCAAAAAGGGATTATTTCACCTAACGTGTTCATTCCAATTTTAGAAGAAGCACACTTGGTAGAATTTCTGGATCTTTACATGCTGGAACAAATTTGTCAGGCCATTGTTTCTGGGGAAAAATATGGTCTACCAATCGTGCCTATTTCTTTTAATCTTTCTCCACTCGATTTAGAAGGTGGCAAGATTGTAAATAAGGTTGAAAAAGTACGCCAAAAATATCAAGTCGATCCGCATTATATTAAGATTGAAATTCTTGAATCAGCGATGACACAAAATGAAGCAGACTTTCGGAAAGCTATTACCGAGTTTCAACAATTGGGTTATGAAGTCTGGCTAGATGACTTTGGTTCAGGATATTCTTCATTAAATAACTTACAAAACTATAAATTTAATATGGTAAAACTTGATCGCTTCTTTTTACAAAAATCCGAAACTACACCTCAAGCTAAAGTTTTAATCACTCAGGTGGTAAGTTTAATCAAACAGCTGGGGATGCACGTTTTATGTGAAGGTGTAGAAACAGAAGCACAAGTAGAATTTTTGAAACAAATTGGTTGTGAAAGGCTGCAAGGATATTATTACAGTAAGCCGATGCCATATGAAAAAGCTTGGAATTTTCTTAAAAAGAGTGAGTTTAAATACTATGAAAGTTACGAAGAGGGCGTTTACTATGATAAAATTAGCCAAATTGATATTTTAAGTGATCCTTTTAACGAAAATTCTGATTTCGATGGTCGTTACCCGTTAGGGATTGTCCAAAGAGATGCTCAAAATAAGCTGTCAATTTATTTACTCAACCGCCGGTATCAGGAAGTAATGGAATATTACAACTATGACAACCAAAAGCTCGAAGAAACCTTGGCTAAGGATAAGTCTTTACACGCGGAAGTAATAAAAATTTTAACGCAAAGTGAACATTCAAAAACAGCAATCGCTGCGCATCTCAATTTTCATGGTCATGATTTTGTGTTACGTGCAAAGCCGTTGGCTCATTACCAAAGTAAAGTTACCTATGTTTATATGTTGGGAAGTTTAGAAAACTTAATGCGCTAAGTAGTGCTAGCTTGAGCTAGCACTTTTTTTGCTAAAAAGTAAGTAACCTTACTGGTGATTTGTAAGTAATAAGTGTATGATAGAATAGTAAAAAATTAGTACATAAGGAGCGGTTCTATGACGAATTTACATCCCGATTTTTTATTAAATAAAATTTCTAAACCTGCTGACCTTAAGGGGTTAACTTTATCACAATTACAACAACTTGCTGATGAAGGACGCCAATTGGTGGTGGAAAAAGATGCCGCAATTGGTGGTCACGTTGGCCCAAACTTAGGGGCGGCGGAAGCAACGTTAGCCTTCCATTACGTTTTTGACTCCCCTCAAGATAAAATTGTTTGGGATATTTCCCACGAATCTTACATTCATAAAATGCTAACTGGTCGTAAGGAAGGTTTCCTAGATCCGGATCACTACTTCGATGTCACAGGTTACACGAGTCCTGATGAAAGTGAGCATGACTTCTTTACTGTAGGTCATACTTCCACTTCGGTTGCTTTGGCAACAGGGATGGCCCGTGCTCGCGATGTGAAGGGTGAAAAAGGAAATATTGTAGCCTTTATTGGGGATGGTTCCTTATCCGGTGGCTTGGCCTTTGAAGGTTTAAACAACGCTGCGACTTTAAATTCCAACATTATCATTGTGGTTAATGACAACCAAATGTCAATTGCTGAAAACCACGGGGGACTTTACCGAGTGCTTGATGAATTACGCGCAAGTAACGGGACGTCTGCTAATAATCCTTTCAAAGCTATGGGCTTTGACTACCGCTACGTAGCGGATGGGAACAACTTAGCTGATATGATTGCAGCTTTTAAGGCGGTTAAGGACCTTAATCACCCAGTGGTGTTACACATTAATACCTTAAAAGGGAAAGGTTACCAACCAGCAATTGATAATAAGATGGCTTTCCACTGGCATGCACCTTTTGACATTGAAACAGGTGAACCAAAGGCTAAACGGCAACCAACTTACTGGGATGCGGTGTTAGCAGAATTAGATCAACAAATTGCTGCCGGCCAACCGATTGTGGCTTTAAACTCCGCTATTCCAGGAGCGTTTGGCTTGAAGGCTTTTCAAGCTAAGCACCCAGACCGGTATGTTGACACAGGGATTGCTGAACAAGATGCAATTACAGAAGCAGCTGGTTTAGCTAAAAACGGTGCCCGTCCCGTCGTTTTCCAAAACTCCACTTTCTTACAAAGAGCTTACGACCAATTGGCCCACGATGTAACTTTAAACGATTTACCAGTGGTAATGTTGATTACCAGTTCGGGAATTTCAGCGGCATCAAAAACGCACTTAGCTATCTTTGATATTCCATACTTGACAAGCTTGCCTAACTTAGAATATCTACAAGCAAGTAACCAAGAAGAGTTAATTTCAATGTTGCAGTGGGCTTTGCGACAAACTGATCATCCAGTGGCCATCCGTGTTCCTTCAGGCCCAGTGGTTCATGGTTTCGCCGCTCATGACACCTACGCACCATTACAATACAATACCATTCAAAAAGGTAGCAAGGTGGCCTTATTAGGGCTTGGTAAGTTCTTAGCCTTAGCTGAAGAAACAGCGGCAAAATTAGGTGAACACGGAATTGAAGCTACGGTGATTAATCCGATGTCAGCATCAACTTTAGACGTTAAGGCCTTAGATGCTTTGAAGGCAGATCACAGCTTAGTAGCAACCTTTGAAGATGGCTCTTTAGCTGGTGGCTTTGGAGAACATGTCGCTGCTTATCTTGGTGATAGTAACCTTAAGGTACTTAACTTTGGTGCCAAGAAAGCTTACAGCGACAACACGCCTGTGGCTGACCTCTACCAAGAATTCCACTTGACAGCAGAATTAGCGACTCAGGATATTTTAGCTCAATTAACTAAATAATGTGCAACCTTCCGCTAAAAAGCGGGAGGTTTTTTATTGATATTGGGGCGTAATATCAATAAAAGATTAAAAAGTGCTAGAAATCAACGTATTGTTAATCTGATTGTGATTTCTAGCACTTTTAAATTTAGCTGGTATAGTTGGCCAACATGGCTTGTAAAGTTTCCTTCATTTTCTGACGAAATTCAGGAGGGTTAATAATGGTTACCATATCTTTTTGACTTAAAAACCACATTAAAGCTCCGGTATCATACGTAGTTACCTCTAACAGAAAAGTTTGTTCACCCAATTTTTTGACCGTTCGTGAAATAGGAAACTTATCCAAGGCAGCTTCGACAATGCCCGTGTATTTGAATTGGACAGTGATTGGTTTACCGGGGTACATCAACTGAAATTTCTTTTTTTCATTTCCCATATCAAAGGGCATGCGCTCATTAAGTGGAATTTCGTCACTAGCAAAGGACCAATCCAAAATCCGATCCAAACGGTAAATAATATTCTTTTTGAACTCATAATTGTAGGAAACTATGTAAAAGTAATAATCTGAAAAAGTCAACGCAATAGGTGCCACTGTTCGTGTCACAATTTTATGTCTTTGGGTAGTGTAGGTAATGGTAATCGTCGCCTTTTGCAAAATCAGTTTGGAGAAGGTATAAATTGCCTCGAGTAGCTTAGTATCCTTGAGGTGACTGAGTTCGACATATTGAGAAAGCTCACTTTGAATGATAGGCTTGATATCTTTTTGATCACTGGCCGTCAAAAGGGCCACTAACTTCTTAATCAAAGGTTCTAATTCCTTACGTGCTAAACTGCGACTAGCTAATAAAACTTTGATGAGAGCCAAACACTGAGCCTTACTCAACCCTAGTCCCTGATTATCCAGATGATAGGCGTGTAACTTGGCATCATATTCTAAGTTATAATCATTTAAGTAGTCGGCTATAAATTCCCGAATATTGGCGAAATCTCTTTGAGCTGTTCGTGCATCTACGGTAAAGACCTCTTGAATTTCGGACTTAGAAATGTGATTTCCGGAGGTTAAACGTTGATAAATATAAAGTTGTCTGGTAGCACTGCTTGCCATTAAAATCATTCCTTTCTATGACCTAATTATTTTATAACTAATAGACAATTTTTGTCTACTCCCTCCGGCAAACTGTAGTTATTAAAGCAAAGGACATAGACCTTAGAAATGTCTGTGGAATTTAAGTAAGCTGTGCTTGGAGGTTCGTTATGAATAAATACAATGAAATTTATGCTGAACTGGCAGATTTACTGGGGCGACATGGGATGGACTTGGTTTATCAAAATTACCATGGGATGCAGGTTAATTTTCCCGTCCGCCTCTATACCCGCGATTATGTTAAACAAAAATTAAAAAAAGAGAATAATCCGGTTGATATTAAAGCTATGGCTAAGAAGTACGGGTATAGTGAGAAGACTATCCGCCGTATGTTAAAAGAAAGTGAATAGGAGGTTGGAATAAATTGCTAGAAATCAATGTTTAGTAATTTCTAATATCTTCACAACTTAATGGACATATATTGTCTATGCTCACTTCTATAATAAATTTGTAATTAAGAAAGTTACTAGCGTTTCCAAGGACAAGCACTTTAGAAATGTCCCTGAAAAAACGCTAAACTTAGCAAGTGTTATTACATCTCTATACATATTATTGAGGAGGAGTTTTTGTTATGAACAACAAGTTTTGTATCCATTGCGGTAACCAAATTATACCCGGAGCCAAATTCTGTTCGGCTTGTGGTCAACCGGTGGTTGAAGATAGACAAGTAAATCCCAATCAAGTTAATGGTTCCATGCCAAATCAAAATTTTGGTTCTAACCCCAATGACTATCATCAGGGGTCGATGTCAGCTAATTCGGCTAATAGCTTCAGTAGTGCTTTTACCCAGGCAAAAGAATACTATGAAGAAACAAAACGCCAATATAGCCATGCTTCAGACCAAGAACTTGGATTTATTGGTAGTTTTAAATACTATTTGGTTCATTGGTTAGACTTTCAAGGGATAGAATCTCGGAAATCAGTTTTTTGGTGGGGAGTATTAGGCTCTATGCTTACTATTTTAGTTGGTATGCTCTTGTGTACTGTAGTTTCAGTGATTCCCATTTTAGGACAAATTATTGCTTTTATCTTGATTATTGTTTTAACCGTTTTTATTATTATTAACCTTATCGCTGAATATGCTGCTTGTGCTCGCCGGATGCGCTATTTAAATGTACAGAATATTGGAATGTGGCTGATTTTAACTTTACTTTTAAGTTTGCCTGGTTTTTACACATTCTTATACCTAATGTTGATTGACCAACCTTTACAACCAAGTCGCTATCAAGCGCCATATCCGCAACAGCCCGGAACACCTTACCAAAATCAATCATCATACCCTAACCAAACAATGAGTAATCCAAGCATTAATAGTAGTGAAAGTGCTTCGAACCAAAATTTCACCAGTAATAGTCAATTTTAGGTAGGTGAAATCATGAAAAAAAGCACATCCGTTATTTTGTTAATTACCATTGTGGTTCTAGTAGTGGCAGTTGCTTGGAAGTTCGGAATACCGTACTTGAACCAGGGTCAAAAAACTAGCCATTCTCCCAAAGTTGTTTCCGTAGCCAAGGTGAGTTCCCCAACTAAACCTCATAGTCATAAAAGCAGTATGAGAAGTTTCAGTAGTGAAAGTTCGGTTGTTAGTTCTGAAAGTACAAGGATGGCTTCAAGTTCCAGTGTAACTTCGAACCTGGCATATCCTGAATTAGCTCCCTACGCTGGGGTGACTTATTATGCTCAGGGACGGAAATATGTTGAATTTCCGCAAATGTTTCCTACTTCATTCACGATTAGTACTGATGGTCAAACGGTCAATATTAATGGGGAACAAAAGCAAATTACTGGGGTTACCAACGACCATGGCTACATTACACTTACTGATCAAATCAATGTTATTTGTGCTTTCCGTGATGTCGGAACTGGCCAAGTAGAAATGATTAACCAAGGTCAAAAGCTAGATTATAGTACGACTATGGGGGATTAAAAATGAAGAAAAGTACTACAAATTCATTATTGGTAATTATTGTACTTGTCGTAGTTGTTACGGCTGTTGCAATTAAATTTGGTTTACCATATTTGCAGAATGTTAAGCAGAATAAAAGTAGCTCTAATCAAGTGAAGACAAGTAAGCTAGTGTCATCCCTCAAATCTAGCAGTACCAGTCAGCATTCAAGTTCTCAAGTATCTACAAATTCTGATAGTACAAGTTCTCTTAGTAGTGCTTCAAGTGCTGAAGCTTTTAATCAAAAACAAGCACAAACCGGAATTGATGTGTCAGCTTTAACAACGGATCAATGTATATTATGGGCAGTTAGTGAGCGCTATAGTTATCAAAATGCAGATGAACAAAGCTGGGATGCGGTTCGCAATTCTTTAGATAGTGCACGTATTATCCCTTACAATGAAAGTAGTGATGGTTTTGTTCATATTCAGTTTAACTATGGTTCCATTCCTTGTAACTACTACATTGACAGCGACTACAATTTAAAAAATGAACAAGGAGATACAGTTAGTCACTATCCCACAGAATTTGTCAATCAAAAAGCCAATGATTATTTACTTAACCATTAATAAAAAAAGTTTTCGTCTTTAAAGGTGAAAACTTTTTTAGTAGACAAATAGTGTCTATCTTACAAGCGATAATGAAATCATCAAAAAGATTATTGCTTGTGATACAAATATAATGTGTTTTCATCTAAGTTAAATCGGGCAAAAATAAAATTAATTCTTTGCCTGAGGTCAATTCCCGATAGTAGCTACGGTCAAATCCAAGAGCAAAGTCCTTATAAATGACATAAACAACGACAATGGATAAGATTTTAGCTTTGAAGTACATTTTATTATGGGAAGTAAAAGAGAAAGGAGCAACTAAAAGATGTATGAATATAATAAAATTTACCAGGATTTGGCTGAAATTTTAGGTGATGATAAAGATGTCGAAAAAATCTATAAAAGTTTTCGCGGGATGCAGGTCAATTTCCCTATGCGCCTGTATTCTCGTGATTCAGTTAAGGCAGTTATTGCTAAGCAAAAAGATAATCTAGACATCCAAGACCTTGCCCGACAAACAGGTTACAGCACTTACACTATTCGTCGCCTTATTAGCGAAATTAGAGAAGCATAGCAGATTTTCACTAATAATTAATATTGTATATATAATATTAAGGATGTATAATTATTACATGAAAAAAGCCTCAAGGAGAATAAGAAGTAGTGAGACGAAAGAAAATAATTACTGAAGAAAGTAAGCAAATTATAGGTGACTTACTCAGCAAAGAAAGATATTTAGCTTTAGAACCCAGATTGAATTTAGATGTTGAACATTATTTAAAAAATAGAAACATTTTAGAAGCAATTAATTTAAACACTATTCGATGGCAGTCTCAACAGAATAGGGAGTTTACACGTATTTTAGTTACTGCTAATACCAGCTCTGGTAAGTCAACACTTGTAAACGCTCTATTAGGATTGAATGTTGTAGCAACCGCACAGGAAAGCAAAACAGCAGCTGTTACTCAAATTATTGAAAGTTATACAGGTACACGCATTATCAATAATGAAAATCTCATACGAGCACCATTTTTAATGAAAAAGTATACCTCTAACCGCTTAGCTGTGATTGATACTCCTGGTGTTAACGATGCTCAAAATCCTAAATATGTAAAACTTACTAAGGAAGCGATATTAAAAAATAATTACTCATACTTAGTTTATGTGATTGGAACGCCTGGCTCGATAGAAGAATTTAATTATATGCGGTGGATTATCAAACATGTGGAACACGAAAAAATTATTTTTGTGTTAAATAAAATAGATAATTATCAAGCTTCAGAGGATAATGTGATATCTACACTTACAAAGCTTAAATTTGATTTGGAAAAAATAGGTTATCCTAACGCTATAATCTATCCAATGTCAGCTTATGCAGCTTACCTTATTAAGCGACATGAGTTTGCTAATGATTTAGATAATGATGAGTTAGATGAATATGAATATCTCATAAAAAAATTTAAACGACCACAAAATAATTTATCTCAAACAAAAGTAAGAAATGTCAAATTTTTAGATTTATTGAGTATTTGCGGCATGTTGGCATTTGAAAATAAGATAAGAGGAGAATTGAATTATGAAACGAGTATACATTAAATACAACCCATACATTTTAAAAACAGAAATTTTAATCAATGATGATCATCTTGAAGAAAATAGTTTATTGCGTGAAAAAACTGGCCGTAATACATATCTTCAAGAATGGATTGAAGAATTACCTCAACTGCTGGTTGATGAAACCAATGATAATGAGTTTTATATAACTTTCTACGGAACAGAATCAGATTATGAAGACGTAATTGAAACCTTTAGAACCGCTAAGGATAGTGGACTCATTTATGCGGTTTCGTTAGAAAAAGCTGAAGTGAAAAATAAGACTGAATTTAGCGAAAAAGTTGCTAAAATAGATGAAGTTTTTGAAGAGGTTCAAAAAGTAGCTAAAGAAAGAAATATGACTGATTTAATGAGTGAGGAGCTTATTAATACGTATAATCAAGCTAAGAGTAGCAATTTTGATATTAGTATTGTTGCAACTATGAGTGCCGGAAAATCAACTTTAATCAATGCTTTACTTGGAAAAAAGTTAATGCCTTCGGCTCAAGAAGCATGTACGGCAATTATCACTCGTATTAAGGATACAGATAATCCTAAAGGTATATGGAAAGCTGAAGTATATGATAAAAGTGAGCGCCTAATTCAGTCCGTAGACAACATTAATTTGGAAACTATGACGAGGTTGAACAATAATGAAAATGTTCTAGAAATTAATATTGAAGGAAATATCCCCTTTGTTAATACTAGCGAAAATTCCTTGGTATTAATTGATACACCAGGACCAAACAACAGTCGTAATGAGGAGCATGGAGCTGTTCAAAATAAATTCGTCTCGAGCTCATCTAAGACTTTAGTTCTTTATGTTTTAGAACCAACGTTTGGTAGAACAGACGATGATGCTCTTCTTAGAAAAATTGCTAAAAGTATGGAAGTTGGTGGTAAAAAATCAAGAGATCGTTTTATCTTTGTAGTTAATAAGATGGATGGACGCCAAAAAGAAGATGGTCCAATTGAAACAACATTGGATCGGGTTCGGGAATATTTAGAAAGTGTTGGTATTAAGGAACCTAACCTATACCCTGTTGCCGCCTTGCCAGCATTGACAATACGACAAGCTGTAAATGGTGAAGACATTGATGAAGATACTGAGGATTACAACTATGTAGCGATTAGAAAGTTCAATCGGAATGAAAACTTACATCTTGAAGAACATTCACCACTTTTAAAAAGCGAAGAAAGAAAGTTTAGGGAACAAATTGAGTGTGGAACTAAAGAAGAGGAAGCTATCATTCACACAGGAGTTCCTGCTTTAGAAGTAGCTATCCGTCGTTATGTTGATAAATATGCTAATGTTGCCAAAATCAGGACTATGGTTGAAGCTTTCATGCGCAATATTGAAGATAGTGCTGTTTTTGAGGAACAAAAAAGATTGTTAATAAACTTAGATAACGATAATGGCCAACTTAGACAACAAATAAGTTTAATGAAAGAAGCCATTGAGAATTTAAAGGAGACTAAGGAATACAAGGAAGCTGTTGATAACGCTGTAAAGAAGGTTAACAAAGTTACCGAAAAAGAAATAAAATCAAAAACTAAAACCATAAACAGCCGTATTGAACAACGGACGAGAAGTGTTGCAAATAGGGGACAGATTGATATTTATGAAGCTGATGAACTTATTAATAGTATGAAGCGATTTGTTAATCGTTTATCTAAGGAATATCATGAGGATTTAAATGATATTCTCAGGCAAAACTTAATTGACACAGCTAATAACTTAATGGAAAGTTATATCGAAAAAATTAATTCGTTAACAACTGATTTCAATAGTAGCCTATCAAGTGATATTAAAATTGAACCATTAAAATTTATGAGTGCTAAGCTTGAAAATATTAATGTTAATAATTTTGTAGAAATAGAAGAAGTAGTTGTCGGACATCATACAGTAAGCGATGCACATTGGTGGAACCCTTTTTCATGGTGGAGTAGTCATGAGGAGGATGATATAGAAGAAAGAGAATATGTTAATTTAAATAAGCTAACAAGTAGCCTTGGATTAGTTGAAAATAACTTTAAGAATATTGAAAAGAGGGCCGTAAATCATGCACTACAGCAATCGAAAGTAATTGCTGAGAAGTACAATGAAGAGTTTGCAAATATTGATAGAGCAATTAACGATAAATTAGACGAATTGCAAAAATACATCAATAAGATTGACGTAAACGATGAAGAAATTCGAAAGTTAGAGAAGAATATTGCTTGGTTTAACCACATTAAACGAGAAGTCGAACACATCACAGAAATTTAGAGTTGGAGGGATAAAGATGAGTATTGATAAAACATTTAAAGAAGCAGTCCAAGATGGAGACATTCAACTTGTTAGAATTATTTTGAAAAATAGTATTATCATGGATACGACCTTCAAGGATTTTGATGAAATGATTAGTTATGCCCAAGATATGCCAGGTTTATATGAAGAATTTGATAATCAACCATTAAGTCATGATGAAACTTCTTGGGACGATGACTATTTGGCTGATCTTATGGGGGAACTTACTGATAATTTTTCCCACGAACGTATCAACCATTTAAAAAAGGTGGCAAGTAAATTGAGACCTGCTACACCTATTTCACAAATAGATTCTGTGAGTAACTCGAAAAGCACAACACCCACGAAGAAGACGCGTAATAACCAAGCGCAACGAATCATCCGTGAAAAAAGGAGTGCAACGATTCCTCAGTCGAAACAAAAAAAGGTAGTTATTTGTGCTACTGGTGGAGCAATTCTTGGCGCAGGTACGGGAGCAATTGTTGGACTTGCAACTGTTCCTACGGCCGTTACGTTTGGTGCTTTAGGGGCTGTAGTTGGAGGAGCAATCGGTGGTACTGTTGGATATGTCTTAACGAGGTAACATGAATGAGTGAAAAGACTATATTTGGCCAATTTAAAAATCAAGATATAGAGCTTATTTCCAAGAAGGATATTAATTATGATAATACAAATCATACCAGGTTTCCTCAGGTTAATTTTGAAAAGTTATATGGCAACTTCCAAAGTGCTGGTGAGCTGGTTTCAGATGTTGTGTTAAAAAAATACCTACAAAAATTAGAAAATTATGAAATTGAACCTCTTTCTGAAAGTGACAAAACATTATCCAAGATTCGCATGTTTAAAGTGACTGAAATGGTCTATCAAAAAGAAGAGAATACTACGTTAAAGTTTGCTTCAATTTTTAATGCTTTGCAATCTCAAAATTGTGGAGTTTTTCTTTTAATGAACAGTGACGGTAAAAAAACTGATTTCTATATGGGAGTTAGGGCTATGAATAGCCAAAGTTCACCTCGGTCACTAGAAAATATGCTATCTAGTTCCATTAGAGGACAATTTCCAGGTAGTAAAATTGAATCGTTCAATGAAACAAAAATTAACGAAACTCTAGATTTTCTTCCGCAGGAACATATTGTATCAGTGTCAGGAATTGCTGGCTTTAAAGATACGCACCAGACGGAAAATGAGGATTATATTCAAGGGTTGGAGAAACTTGCTACTGCTATGCAAGGTTATAAATATGCCTTGGTGGTGCTATCGAAGGGAATATCGGTTGAAGAATTAGAATTTATAAAAAAAAGTTATGAACAAATTTACACTGAAATCTCCCCTTTTTCGGAACTCAATTTTTCTTACGGAAAAAGTGATGCTATTAGTATTTCTCAGGGATTGTCAAGTACACTAACTCAAGGAAAAAGTGATACTGTAACTGAAACAAAAGGTTGGGAAGAAGGTAGTACTAGAGGGGTAAGTGACACTGAGGGGAAAAGTATCTCTCAGAAGAGTATGGATACAAAAATAGCATCATCAGCCTCAAGTATAGCTACCGCCGCAACTTCACTAGCATTAATTACAAAACATCCTTTGATGGGAGCTATCGCTGGTGCTGTAGGCATTGCTAGTGGGTTTGCTACAATGGCTTTAGATAAGACAAATACTGATACACAGACTAAAACTGTGTCAAATACAACCTCTCATTCACGGACTCAGTCTAATAGTGTTTCTAAAGGAACAACTACTAGCACTTCTAAAGGGGTAACAAATACAAAGGGAAACACCCAAAGTAATTCTAGTGAGATGCAACTTACTAGAGAAAATAAATCTATTAAAAATTTAATGAAGAAGATTGATATACAACTTGAACGGATTGAAGAAAGCGAAGATTTGGGCCTTTGGGAAAATGCAACCTACGTATTAGCGGAAGACCGTTATGTTGCTGATTTAGTAGCAAATAATTATAAAGCACTTATTGTCGGTGAAAATTCTGGGTTAGAAACGATAGCGCTAAATCATTGGGAGAGAGGAGATAAAAAACAATCAAAGCAATTTAGTCTAATGCAAGACTATGTCAAGAACCTTATTCATCCTATATTTAGATATCGTAATATGGTTCCCGTTAAAGCTACTTCTTTGGTAAGCAGTAAAGAGTTGGCTATTTATATGGGCCTTCCTCGAAAATCTGTTGTTGGTCTAACAGTTAACGAACATGCTAGTTTTGAAAAAAATATCATGCATCATAGTTTAAGTGTTAACTCTGAGAAAATTAATATTGGCTCTCTTTATGATTACAGTGACACTAAAGGTGCATCAGTTTCTCTAGATACAGAAAATTTGACTAAACATACTTTTATCACAGGATCGACCGGTTCAGGAAAAAGTAATACCACACGTAAAATAGTCGAAGAGATTACCAAAAAGAATCTGGCTAAAGTTCTTATAATCGAACCTGTTAAGGGTGAATATAAGAACCAATTGGGTAATCGGTTTAGTGTTTATGGCACTAATCCCAAGAAAACGACATTATTACGTATTAACCCATTTGTTTTTCCAAATCAGATTAACGTGTTTGACCATATTGATAGACTAATCAATATACTCAATGTTTGTTGGCCAATGTATGCAGCAATGCCTGTCCTACTAAAGAATGCTATCATTGAAGCATACGAAATCTGTGGTTGGGATGTTAAAAACTCTGAATACTTAGAAGACGAACCTAAAATTTATCCCTCCTTTAGTGACGTCAAACTTTGTCTTGAGAATATTATTAATTCATCTAGCTATTCGGCTGATACTAAAGGCGATTATATTGGATCATTAGTAACAAGAATTAGTTCATTAGTTGAGGGATTAAATGGCCTCATTTTAAATACTTCTTGTATATCTGATACAGAGTTGTTTGATAATAATGTAATAATTGACTTAAGTGATACAGGTTCCCCTGAAACTAAGTCGTTATTGATGGGATTACTAGTGATGAAACTAAATGAGTATCGGATTGCCAATTCAAAACCAAGTAATAACAGCCTGAATCACGTAACCTTCTTAGAAGAAGCCCATAATTTATTGAAGAATCCTAATAGTATTACAGAAAGTACAGAGACTGGCTTACTTGCAAAGTCTGTTGAACTAATTAGCGGTTCAATTGCGGAATTACGGGCTTATGGTGAAGGATTTGTTATTGTTGATCAATCACCTACTGCTGTTGATATTTCTGCGATTAAGAACACTAATACAAAAATTATTATGAAGACTCCGGAGTTGGAGGATCGGATAGTAATTGGTAAATCCATTGGACTAAAAGATGATCAAATTGAAGAAATAGCAAAGTTTCCTCAAGGAGTAGGTGTAGTTTATCAAGGTGAATGGGTAGCTCCAGTGTTAGTTAAGATGGACAAAGCAGAGAACAATAACCATAGCTACTTTAAGCCAGAAAAGAGGTTTGATGCGGAAAAAATATTACTTGAGTATTTAACGCAAAGTAGTATGGCTAATTCAAGCAAAATTTTTGACTCATACCAATTAGAAGAAGCGATGACTCGTTTAAGTTTAGAAACGAGCGTAAAAAATCGTTTGCTCCAGTCGTTTAATAATTATGAAAAAACAAACGATATAGGCCTAAGTGCAAATCAAATTTCTAAATTGGTTACTGTAATTGTTAGAAATAGTAAATATGAGATTTCATTTTTGCAAAGCCAATCACTTGGGGATCAAAGGGAATTTGAAATATCTTTAGAGAAATCAGTCAAAAAAAGAAACCGGATAGATTTAGCAACAGCTAAAAAAGTTACTAAAATCCTTTTACAAGAATTGAATGGTAATAAAATTCAATAACAAAAGAGGGTGTATTTTCAATGTTTAATGAAGTGTCTCCAGAAAAAATGGGTAATCAAGAAATTAATTTCAGTGAATTTAATGGCTCGACAGAAGTGTCGGAAAAAAGTGAGGAAAACCTAGATATTAAAAGTTTAGAGACTCGAAATGAAGATTTAGAAGGGAAGGAGCATGAAATTACAGGTGTTCCTTTTGAAAGGAAGACAGTAACCGATGTACATGGTAATCCAGTCGAAGGTGTTTTTCCAAATTTTGAATCTAGATACACTACCGAACTATCACCTGAACATTATTTAAGCTCAGACAGTGTGCAATTTCATGAATGCAATCAAAATCTATATGATTACGCTGAAGATAATTTAGCCGAGGCTACACAAATATTTGATGACGATCAGTTGGACCAAATTAGGGAGGGTGAACGTCCCGAGGGTTACACTTGGCATCATACGGAAGAAACGGGTGTTATGCAATTGGTAGACAGTGATATTCATCGTCAAACAGCCCACACAGGTGGTCGTTTTGTATGGGGTGGCGGAACAGAAATGAGGTAATAGCGTGGAATGGAAGTTTATTAAAAATCTCACGAATGCAGATTCTTATATCGATGAGGCTGAAGAAAAATTCAGAATTACTTTTCCAAAAGAATATAGAGATATTGTAAAAGTTTATAATGGCGGT
Organism: Ligilactobacillus equi DSM 15833 = JCM 10991; assembly: GCF_001435735.1. Classification (NCBI taxonomy): domain Bacteria; kingdom Bacillati; phylum Bacillota; class Bacilli; order Lactobacillales; family Lactobacillaceae; genus Ligilactobacillus; species Ligilactobacillus equi. Next base: position 21,230 of record NZ_AZFH01000015.1, on the reverse strand, counting down.
AGGCCAAGGCCAGGTATTATTAAATTAAAAGATAATTTTGAATTAATAGTGGATAGCTTTAATTCACTTAACAAAAATGATAGAGAAAATATCTATAACGTAAATAATATTGACTCTAACTTTTTCAAGCAAAAGTATGTAGCTTTTGCAATGGATCCATTTGGTAATTTATTTGGTTTCTATCGTAATAGTAGTGATATTGGATATTATAATCATGATAAAAATCAAGTGAAAATTATTGCCAGAGATTTTAATGAATTTATGTCTTTACTTGAAAAGTAATAAACTAAGGCTGAGGAGGTTTCCTAAGGTTTGATATTAAGTTAAAATAATGAATCTTCTATTATATTTTTAAAGAAAGGAAAGACAGATACTAATTATTCTGTCAAAAAAAGACTTATGAAAAATGACGCAAAACTTGCCATCCATACTGCTTCAACGGCAGCTGCCGGTGTAGCTGCTAGCCCAATCCCTTTTTCTGATGCAGTTTTACTAGTTCCAATTCAAACGACAATGATCGTTGCGATTTACAATGCTTATGGTCAAGAAATACCTAAAGGCCTTGTCAAAGGAATTGTTAATTCTACATTTGCAACTACTTTCGGACGCAATATAGCATCTAACCTTTTGAAAATGATACCAGGTATTGGAACGTTAGCAGGAGCAACACTTAATGCCACTGTTGCAGTGGGGATGACAGAAGCTATTGGTCATGCTGTGGCAAATCAGCTTGAAAATGGTAGTGAACTTGATATTAACGATTTAGGACCAGTAATTTCTGAAGCAATAAAAACTATAAGTAATAAATAGATATTAAAAGGCGTTGTACATACGGATTTTTTAAGTATGTTCGGTATTAAAAATTATTTGTTTCAATAATAGACATTATGTGTCCACCATATGCGAGATAATATCAGTGTTGAAAGGCAAATGATATTAAACACTAGATTTTAAGACTGACAAAAAAGTTTGGTCAAAACGAAAGGATGACACATATGTATATTGGATCAACTAAAATTGATAGTTTCGGGATGATTGTAGGGGCGAGGGAACAGAATATTCTTATCAAAGAAATTGCCCCACGTTTGAAGTTTAATCTGGAAAAGCAGTTACCTGACATTGAGGTAACAGAATATTGTCAAAGCCAACAAAGTGAGGCGCTCTACTTTAAAACTGTCCAACGAGGTAGTGGCGTGCGAGGAGCAAGTTTTAGCATCCGTAACCATACGGCCAAATCAACAACAGACTTTGAATTTCATTTGTCAGATTATGAACGTGAAACTGATTTGATTGTTGCGGTTGTAACAGCTTTAAATGAGTTTTATCAAGCTTTAGCGGAACCAGCTATCACATCGGTAGCTATGGATGCTGCTAAAAGTAAGTCTCAAACTTCTTTGGACTTATTTTTACACCAAACTTTTCGTTTAGGGGTTGCGCAGGCAATTGATAGTTTCTTGGTTACTTACAATAAAGTTTCCGGATCTTCGGAAGCTACTCATTTAGTCTTAAGTTTACTTGAGCTTTATACTGAAGGCCTGTTAGCTACTGATAATGAAAAAGTCAAATGGCGGGCTAAGTGGCATGTTCCGGAACACTATCCTCAGGCTGTTAATATTGGGCGTTGTGAGTTCTTCATTTCAGGTTTTAATGCCAATCAGCCATTGTTTTATGCTGTCTACAATCGGAATATTATTCGATTTTATGCTGATCCAACTGTTATTTTAATGCTTGACAAATGATTACTTAACCAAAAGGAGGTGTTTAATTATGGGACTTTTCGATAATATTTTGGCTTCTAAATCACCACGCGACACACATGGACCAATCGTTAAGACTGGACCTACTGCAGGGCAAAATCGTTCACGTAAGAGCAGTGGTGAATGGCGTAAAAAACGTAGTGATGCTGGGAAACCACGTAAGTAATTACAAAGGTACAAGATATGTCTCTACAATAAAACAGCAGTTCGAAAAAAAGTTCAGGTTAATTTCTGAGCTTTTATGATAACCCTTGGTACGAAAATTATCTTGCGTGAAAGCAGAGCTAATAGTAACACAGAAGCGATTTGGTCCATATAGTTTAGGTCTACAAAATTTTATTTGGAATTTTGTGGACTTTTTATGTTGCCTATATAAAAAGCCCTGGGATCCCAGAGCTTCTTGTAGCTTTAATGCCGTTTGCGGTACCAACCGAAAAGTTGGCACCCGAAAGCAAAGATGGCGTAAATGTTAAAGGTAATCATGAAAGGCCGGATACTTGCAATCGCAGGAATGACATTGACATGTATCCAAATCAAAGCTACCACTAAAATAGCTAAGATATTCACAACGGCCTTTATAACCCGATTGAGTTTGACTTTGCGACTAGGAATTTTGGTAGCTAAGGCAATCAAACCATAGATTGCAATAACCAAAGCTAGGAGCCACGCGATAATTCCCGTGGTCTTAATTAAAGTCGAGGCGCTTTCAGCAATCATCTGGTGTAAACCAGCACCTAAAAGAGCGATTACGCCTAAAAAACTAATGACTTTATAGAGTGTGTCTACTCCAATGGTTTTTTCAACCCAGTGAGGCTTGAGCTTAATCCAGGCAATTTCAACCCATAGCACAAAGGCGATGATTCCTAAATCATAAGCTAAAAGTTTGGCTAATGGGGCTTGATAATTAAAATTGAATGAGGCAATGAGGACGGCAGGAATTAGAACTAAAAAGAAAGCCCAAGCCAGCCAAGTTAAGTGTTTCTTCATTGACGACAAAATCCTTTCTAGACATTAATGCTTAGATTATACCAAGAATTAGCTGAGATAGATAGGCGGATGCCAATTTTGGCATACTTGATTAAAGAATTTTTTGAGCACTCCTTAGTTGACTTCCACTCCTGTAAAAATTAATGTGTCCGCTGTTTCTAACACTTGTTGGTATAGTTTTTAGTTATACTAATTCATTTTATATAACTATTTAACATTGTGAGAGAAACAAGTTAAACTATAGAGTATTAAGGGAGGACAACAAATGTCAGATAAGATTCACCATACTGAACTAGCTCAATTAGACCAAGTCATTCAAGAAAACATGAACCTTTTACAAGAGCTCAACCACGGTGCCTACAACCACGAGCGTATTCGAGATTATTTAGAAAAAATTACGGCCACCAAGCTTGATCCCAGTGTTGAAGTACGCTTACCTTTTTACACGGATTACGGTCGGAATATTCATTTTGGGAAAAATATTTTCATCAATCAAGGGGTTACTTTAGTTGACCTAGGTGGAATTTACCTAGGCGATCATGTTTTACTCGGCCCAAAGGCCACCATTATTTCAGTCAACCATCCTCTTGATCCCAAAGAGCGTCGGGGAGTAGAGCTAAAGCCTGTGCACTTAGCCGAAAATGTGTGGGTTGGTGCTAATGCTACCATTTTACCGGGAGTTACGATTGGCAAGAATGCCGTAGTTGCTGCCGGGGCGGTGGTCACCAAAAATGTCGCAGAAAACACTGTCGTCGCGGGGTGCCCGGCTCAGGTAATTAAGACAATTTAAGTACACAAGAAAGAGGGTATGTATATGCATCAGAGAGGCATTATTGTAACACTTTTAGGGCTAATTTTGTTAGCTTTCGTGGCCTTATTTATTCGGCAAAATCGTATGCAATCTACCACTAAAGTCAAAACAGCAGACATTACTATGGCAAATCAAAAAGATTCAGCAATAGCTTCTCGCCAGATTATGGTAAGTTTCAATGGTCAAAGTTTCACCGCGACTTTAAACGACAGTCCTGTTGCACAAGTCATCCAAAAGCAGATACCATTCACGGTAAGTTTTACCGCCTATGGTAATGGTCAAGAAAAAATTGGCGATTTACTTTTTACTCCGCAGTTAGGCAACTATAATTATGATGACAATGGGCAAAAAGGCAAGCTTGCCTACTGGCAACCAGATAATCGTCTCGTACTATATCATGGCCCGGTCGGTTCTTACCCCGGTATCAAGGTGATTGGTAGCTTTGATAATGCCAAGGCAGTTTATGCGCTTAAGAAAATGGCCGATAATACTGAAGTTACTTTCAGCAAATAAGAAAGAAGTTCCGTGGCAAAACGTGCAACATTTTTCCAGATATTGATATTTAAATTATGCCAAGAAAAAGACTTTATGGGGAATTTTTTCGATGGGATATGCTAAAATAAGAATAAGAAATTTAGCAAAGATGGGGGAAAAATCAATGGTAAATTCCAAACATGCCAAACTGGAGGACGTGGCTCAACTGGCAGGAGTATCCAAAACCACTGTCTCACGGGTTTTAAATAAACGAGGCTATCTAAGTCAAGCAACCATTGATAAGGTTTATGCAGCGATGAAAGAGTTGAATTATCAGCCTAATACCATCGCGCGTCAACTTTTCAAGCAAAAAACTAATATGGTAGGGCTGATTTTTCCAACAGTTAATAATCCTTTTTTTGGACAATTGGTGGCGAAACTAGAAAATATTCTCTATGAGCGGGGCTACAAAGTTTTAATTGGAAATTCGCAAAATGATCCCCAAAAAGAAGAAGATTATTTGAACCAATTATTGGCTCATCAAGTTGATGGTTTAATTGTCGGGGCGCACAACCGAGGATTAAAAGAGTACCAACATGCTAATTTACCCGTAGTTTCTATTGACCGAATCATGAATGATGATATTCCAGTCGTTTCCTCAGATAATTATCAAGGCGGTAAAATTGCGACGGAAGCTTTAATTGCAGCCGGTTGTCAGACTATTATTCATACCGATGGGCCAGAAAATTTGGAAAGTAATACTAGCAAGCGACAACAAGCATACGAAGAGGTAATGCGTCAACATGAGCGGATTCCTGTGACTTACAACTTAGACTTTAACATTTCTACAGCTGAGAAAATTAAGATTTTTCGCAAAATCTTTGAAGACTATCCCCAAGTTGATGGCATTGTGACCTCTAATGACACGGATGCAGCGACCATTCTTTCTTTGGCACCTTTGTATAATAAGAAGGTTCCCCATGATTTAAAGATTATTGGCTATGATGGGGCAGATATGACCCGCTTGATGTTACCGCATCTATCTACTATTCAACAACCAATTGATAAGATTGCAGAAGTGGCAGTTAATTTATTGGAAGAAAAAATTTCTGGGAAAAAACCAAGTAGTCCTCCACCACTTGAAGTCAAGTTTATCAAAGGATTAACCTCGTAAGAGCTTTCATTATTGAAAGCTTTTTTTAATTAATTTATGATAACCGGTTGACACACCTTTTTGAAAGCGCTATATTAAAACTGTAAATAATATATCAACCGGTTGACATAAATTGAAATGAGGTTTTAACGATGGAAGAAATGCGAGTTACTAATAATCGTTTCCGACTAGACTACCACTTAATGGCGAAAGCTGGTTGGATTAATGATCCTAATGGTTTTTCCTATTTTAAGGGTTACTATCATATGTTTTATCAATACTATCCTTATGCTTCTGAATGGGGGCCTATGCACTGGGGGCATGCTCGCAGTAAGGATATGATTCACTGGGAAACCTTACCTACGGCGCTATTCCCAGATGAAAAGGATGATGGCTGTTTCTCAGGAAGTGCAGTAGTTTACGATGATAAATTATGGCTAATTTATACAGGTCACCACTACATTGATGAGGAAAATGATTTATTCTACGAAGACCAAAATCTCGCTTATTCTAGCGATGGCATTCACTTTAAAAAATACGCTGGTAATCCGGTTTTAAAGACACCTACTGACAATACCAAACATTTCCGCGATCCTAAAGTTTGGCAAGAAGATGATACTTTTTACATGATTTTAGGGAGTCAGGGTGCCGATGAACTGGGGCGTGCTTTATTGTACCAATCAGTAGATTTAAAAACTTGGCAACGGGTTTCAACTTTAGCTAAAGCAGAAAATCTTAAGGATGAAGGTTATATGTGGGAGTGTCCGGACTTCTTCAGGATTAATGGTCAAGATGTTCTTTTAATGTCACCTCAAGGTTTGGAAGCGCGGGGGGAACTTTACCGTAACTTAAACCAGACTGGTTACTTATTGGGACACTTGAATCGTGAAACCCATGAATTAAAACGCGGAGGCTTTGAAGAAATAGATAAGGGCCACGACTTCTACGCAACGCAAACAGCGTTAACTCCCGATGGTCGGCGGGTTATGGTGGCTTGGATGAATGCCTGGGATTCGCCAATGTATGAAAAAGAAGATGGCTGGGCAGGAGCCTTAACCATCCCACGAGAGCTAATTGTTAAAGATGGTAAACTTTACCAATTACCGGTTACAGAAATGTTGAGTTTACGTCAAGAAAAAGTTGTTCAAGAAGATTCTCAAGGTAATTATCAATTGAGTCGGGCCACGGAATTTAGTCTTAAAGCTACTGCTGAAGGCCAACTCTTTAAATTAAGTGATGGTGAACACACCTTAACAATTACTAAAGAAGCTGACAAACTAATCCTCGAAAGAAATACTAAGGACGGCCAACGTTCAGCACAGGTTAGCGGTAATGTAACAAAACTACAAGTCTTTGTTGATGCTTCTTCAGTTGAAGTTTTCGTCAATGACGGCCAAGTAACTTTTACAGAACGTATCTACTGGCAACAAGCCCCTGTTTTAAGCGCTCAAGCTGGTAGTTTCTTGGAGATTTATCGACTCGAGGAAAATGTTAACCAATATTAATTTTTGGGGGATAAGAATATGGAAAAAAAGAAAAGTTTACAAAACCCATTTTATTTAGGAAGCTCCTTAACCTTTATTCTCTTCTTCTTTGGTTGGGGAATTTGGTGGTCTTTCTTCCAAATTTGGCTTACGACTAAGCAAGGATTTTCTGGTGCCCAAGTTGGTACTATTTACTCTTTTGACTCTGCCTTGACCTTAGTTTTAATGTTTGCTTACGGTTCTATCCAAGATAAGTTAGGCATTAAAAAAACGTTGTTAAATATCTGTGTTTTCTTAGAACTTTTATTAGGACCATTCTTTACTTGGGTTTATGTCCCAATGTTGAAAAGTAATTTTTATTTAGGAGCATTCATTGGCTCTATCTACTTATCAGTGGCTTATTTAGCTGTTTCACCAACTTTTGAAGCTTTGGCCGAAAGAATGAGTCGGCGTTTCTCCTTTGAATATGGTCAATCACGGGCTTGGGGTTCCTTTGGCTATGCAATTGCAGCCTTAGCAGCTGGTTTCTTGTTTAATATTAATCCGTACCTAATTTTTTGGGTAGGTTCCTTCTTTGCACTTTTGTTATTACTAGTGATGCTCTTTTTCAAACCTGAAAATAAGCAAGCAGCTGTGGATAAATACGAAGTTAAAGATGAAGAAGTAAATGAAGAAGAAAAACCTTCTTTCAAAGATATCCTTGGTGTCTTTAAGCTAGTTGAACTATGGAAAATTATCATCTTCATTATCTTGAGTTGGACCTTCTACACAGTTTTTGACCAACAAATGTTCCCTGAATTCTTTACTAAGTTCTTTGGATCAGCAAGTTCTGGAGCTGAAGCTTACAGTATTTTGAACTCTGCAGAAGTGTTCTTAGAATCTATCATGATGGGCTTAATTCCTGTGATGATGCGCAAAACAGGGGTTCGCAAAACCTTATTAATTGGTTTGGTGATTATGATTATCCGGATTGGTGGTTGCGGTTTGGTAACTAACCCATTGGGTGTATCAGTTATCAAGTTACTACATGCCCCTGAAACAGCTATCTTCGTTTTAGCGATGTTCCGCTACTTTACTTTGCACTTTGATACGCGGATTTCAGCTACTGTTTACATGGTTGGTTTCCAAATTGCTGCACAAGTTGGGCAAATTATTTTCTCTACACCATTTGGGGCTTTACACGATAAGATTGGTTACCAAAATACTTTCTTAGTTGTTGCTGGTATTGTTTGTGTTTCTGCTATCTATGCTTTCTTTATTTTAAAGAAGGACGACGAAGACGTTTTGGGTCAACCTTTAGAAGATTAACTTAAATAGTAAACCGTTAGAAATTATGTTACTAGAGCATTATTTCTAACGGTTTTTATGATGATGAAATTTTTATCCTATCTCGTAGAAATCTGATAGACCGCTAAAAATATCGTTAAGATTCCTTTAATTCATTGATTTTTTTAAATAGAGCGGTAAAATAGTCTCCGGAAAGGGGATTAAGTTTTATGCGGAAAAGTTTAATTGTAATGGGGACGCTATTGTTAGCGTTGCTTGGTGGTTGGTACCATTATCAGCACCACCATTTCAATCCTAATACCTATATTAATCAAGTGGATGTTAGTGATTTAACGACTGAAAGTGCTTTAAAAAAACTCGAAAAGGTTAAGATTAACAATCAACTTTATGTTGATAATCAGCTAATTTATCAGGGAAAAAAGCTTAATACCGGTGTTACTCCAAGCGACAGTGGTTATCTTAAGCAACTGCTTAAAAAGCAAGCATCTTTTTTCCCTAACCATAAGATTAAAAAGTTTTACGTACCTGCTATGCAAAAAAACTTTGAACGTAACCAGAAATTAGAACAGTGTTTAACCGCATACCTCAAAAGCGAGAATCATAAACGGATACGGCCAGTTAATGCTTACGCAACTTATACTGATGGGCAAGTCAAAATTATCAAGGAAAAGAAGGGCGATGCTTATGATATAGCTAAAATGCTTCAAACCTTGAAAAGACGAGAAAATCAGGGAACAATTAAGGTGAAGTCCCAATACTTACAACCTACAACAAGTAAAAGTAAAGCCGTCCAAAAACAAGCTCAATTCTTAAAAACACTCTTAGCACAAAAAGCAACTTATAAAGTTCAGGGTAAGACTTACGATATTAAAGCAAAAGATGTTATTACTTCAGCTTCCTATCAAACCGGTAAACTATCGCTTGATACCAATAATTTAACTGGAAAAATTATGCAAATTAATCATTCACAAGCGACTTTTGGGAAAGAGTATCTATTTAAAACGTCACATGGGACTAAAATTCGAGTAAAAAACAGCACCTATGGGTGGAAGCTAGCCCCTGCTAAAGCGACGCATCGAATTTTAACGGCTTTAATTAAACACCGCCGAGCATCGCTTGATGCGCAAAAAGATCTTTATGGGACTGGTTTTTATAGTACGGGGACAGGATATAAGCATCTTTCTAATCATGGTCTAGGAACCACTTATGCTGAAGTGTCGCTTACTAAACAACATGCCTGGTTTTATAAAGCTGGCCACCTGGTAGCGTCAGTCTCTGTAGTTACAGGAAACGTGGCTGAACATAGTGAAACTCCTAAAGGGGTCTATTACGTTGGTTATAAACAAGCCCCCACTACTTTACGTGGCCGTCATACTAACGGTACACCATATGCTTCCCCGGTTAAATACTGGGCTCCCTTTACCGTTGATGGTTGTGGCTTTCATGACGCGAGCTGGCGCCACGATTGGTCGCCTAAAGCTTATTTGACTAATGGCTCTAATGGTTGTGTTAATATCCATCCTGAACAAATGTCAACTATATATCATGCTTTAGAGCCAGGTGAACCCGTCGTAATCTATTAAGAAAAACTGCTAGAAATCAACGATTTAGGGATTCTAGCAGTTTTTTATTTTCAAGACTTTTTCGTCATTTCTTAGTGTAGGGAAAGCGAAATGATAGGATAATCTTTATGGAGTAGCGCTTTTTGATAAAATGAAAGTAGAAGTCAATTAGGTTAAAGGTATCACAATATTAGCGAGGTGACAAAAAAGGTTTAGCGATTGTGATTTCAGCCTTAAAAATATTAAGGCTTACATAATAATTTTATCCGTTGTTTTAGTGTGAATTGCACTAGTTTTGATAGAGAGGATTTTAATTATGCAAAGAATTTTTGAAGTTGATCCGTGGAAGGTTATTACCCATACCCTAGATAAGAAAAATAAACGGCTCCAAGAATCCATGACTTAGTTAATGGTCAAGAATTAGTCTTGGAATAAGGGGCTTTTTATGCAAGCAGTAGTTTTTGATTTAGATGGTGTACTAACGAATACGGCTAAATTTCACTTTGAGGCTTGGAGTCGGTTGGTTGGAACACGAAAAATTGGCAGTCACCTTACCGGCTGAGTTTGAAACGAATTTAAAAGGTATTGGTCGCCTTGAATCCTTGGAACGAATTTTGGAATTTACGGGAATGACGGACAAGTTTACGGAAACAGAAGTCAATGCCATGGCTAATGAGAAGAATGATCATTATGTCCAAGTAATTTCTAAATTAACACAGGATGACATTTTGCCAGTAATTAGCCAATTACTGACAGATTTAAAGGCTCATGAGGTGAAGCTTGTTGTTGCTTCGGCTTCGAAGAACGCACCTTTTATCCTGAAAAATCTTGGCCTATTTGCAACTTTTGATGCTATTGTCGATCCAGCTAAGGTCGCGCATGGTAAGCCTGCGCCAGATATTTTTTAGCTGGTGCGAAGGCTTTAGGTGTTGATCCTCGTCAATGCGTGGGGGTGGAAGATGCCACCGCTGGGGTTCAAGCTATTAAAGCTACGGGGATGGTTGCTATCGCTGTGGGTGATAAAGCCGACTTGATTCAAGCTGATGTGGTAGTACCAGCGACTAACCGCCTTAACTACCCTTTACTTGCGGAAGCCTTCAAGCGTTATCATAAATAAAGATTGAATAATCACTGTGATGAAAGTTGCAGTGATTTTTTGCAGGCTAAATTTTTTGACAAACCACTAAGAAAGCTTTATACCATGGGATGTCAAAGGATTTTGATAGACGGTTTCGGGAATTTTTGCTAGCATGGACCTTGAGCAAGGAGGGAAAGTAAAATGAAAATTGGTCAAAAAATTAAAAATTACCGGACTCAGTTGGATTGGACCCAAGAGACCTTAGCACAAAAAATTAAGGTTTCACGACAAACTATTTCTAATTGGGAAAATGATAAAAGCTATCCTGATATTTACAATATTAAGTTACTTGCGGAAGCTTTTAATCTTGATCCGGCTGAACTCTTTAAGGAGGACTTGGATATCATGACAGAAACAATTAACTACCTTGATATTAAGCAACATCGAGCGTTTACAATTGAAATGGTGGTTGCAATGGTGATTAGCGGGGGACTTTTTCTTATCTCCATGTTAACCACGGGTTCGGTAAGCGATATTTGCTTAGGAGCTGCGGGGATGGCTTGGCTGATGGTAATTTTCTTTACCGTTCAAATGCAAGAAATTAACCGTAAATATCAGCTCAAAACCTTCAAAGACATTAAAGCTTTTAGTGAAGGTAAGATTTCCGAACCACAAAAGTACCAACCACACCGATTGCTTATGGGACTGCAATTTCTTTTAATTTTAAGCGGCCCCTTTATCGGTTTACTACTAGCTTATTTATTCATAGGCTAACTTAAAAAGCCGTCTCTAAACCCGCTAAAGTTTGCTGAGACGACTTTCCTAAACCTTGCTTGACTCTTGGTTCATGCTAAGAGTCTTTTTTATTATAACTTACTTTACAATGACATGCAGTACTTTACAAAAAATTTACAGTGGCTTCTTTTTTTGTATAATGCAAATAAGACGTAAAATGTATAGTTGTTTTGATTAAATAACAATCAGTCATGAAGTAGTTAAAAAGATCAAGAGTAACTGAAGAAATATAATGTTTTAATGCGAAAATTGTTTAAATTACGAGGAGGAATTACAGTGGCAAACATATTTATTGGAAAAATGTCGCAAAAAGGACAAATTGTTATTCCGGTGGCACTTAGAGAAGCTTTAGGTTTAGAAAAAGGGAGTAAAGTATCTTTTGAGCTGAATGGTAGAGAAATTACCAACTGCGTTAGACTGGGCTGACTTAGTAAAGCAAATTCCAGTTGAAGAAGTGGAATTTGATGAGAATGGTCACTATGACCCTAAAAAAGCACCTGATTTTCATGATCGGATGGTCAATGGCTAATGGAATCAATGGATATCTATATTGCTAATGTACCTTTTGATGATGCAAATGATTCCAAAGTCCGCCCTGCTTTGGTAATTAAAGTTGGTCGAAAAAAAGTAATGGTGTTTAAAGTTGCTAATTAGTCAACATGCATATTCTAGAAATTCGTGAAGATATTGACGGAGTCCTACAATTAACCGTTAATAGCCAGGCTAATCTGGAAAAGGCTTATTTTCCACCAAAAAGAAAGTGGTGTTGACAGTATTAGTGGCGCTTCAGAAAGCTAAAAACACCCCCAAATTCTCTTGGAAAAATTTGGGGGTGTTTTGCGCAAATATTAGGCTTTGTGTTGACGGGTGTGTTCTGCGAGGTGAACCAAATTAGTTAAAAAGGCATGTGTATGTGCTTCGTAGTGGTATTTACGCCCTAACTTAACAAGATACCCATTGATGTAATCGACTTCTGTTGGGCGATTTTTAGACATATCTTGGTACATTGAAGGGTAGTGAAGAGGGTTAGCAACCTTACTTACATAGTTAACGGATTCTAATTCTTCTTGGCGGGTATTTATCATTTCAATCCCAGCACGTTCACAAACATCATAGGCTTCGTTAATTAATGCAACAGAAAGCTCATCAGCTTTTGCAAAGGCAGCGTATTCACCCATTGTGATTTCAAAGAGGGTACATAAAGTGTTGACAACGGAGTTAAAGACAACTTTAGCCATTAAAGTTCCTTGGAAGTTAGTGGTTAAAGTAGGGTTAAAGTTAGCCTTTTGAAGTTCGGCCACTACTTTATGAGTCATTTCATCTGGTTGTTCGGTATAATTAGCGAGATTCATCGTCCCCGCCCCAGGTTTACCGATGAAGTCAACTTCTCCTGGGCCATCAAGAACGGTCGCTACTAGGGCGGTTCCAGCTAATAATTTTTCAGGTTTAAAGTAATTGAGTAATTTATCCACGTGACCCATCCCATTCATTGCTGTCAGGACATATTGGTCGGCGGTAAAGAAATGCTTACAACGTTCTAGCATATCAGCAAGTTGCATTTGCTTTAAAAAGAATACTAATACATCCGCGTCAGTATTTTGATATTCTTCAGGATAAAAGACTTTAACGGGAACTAAGTGGCGATTTTCATGATCACGTTTAACATAAACGCCACCTTGTTCCTTCATTTTTTCAACATGTGGTTGCCAAGCATCCACAAATTCTACTTCATTACCAGCTTCTTGTAATAAAACACCATAACGTAAGCCCATTGCTCCGGCTCCAACAACTGTAAATTTCATACGAAAAACCTCCTAAAAAATATTATGTAACAGATTAAAAAAGCGTCCTTTGAACTAACTAATTTCAAAGGACGCTATGAGCGTGGTACCACCTCAATTTACCAGTTTCCTGGCCTCAACCATCTAACAAAACTTAGATGCTCCGTCGATAATGGGACAGTTCCAGTCAAAGCTACTAATTTTATGGTTTCACTCTAACCCAGAAAAGGGATTTTCAATCTTAACGCAACTATCTCTTCACAGCGAACCGAGACTCTCTGAAGCTTAATTAAGATTTACTTTGCTTTTCCATTGGTTTACAAATCTTTTTTTAATTTATAATTAATTTACACCTAATTGTATTAAAAAGCAACTACTTTTTTCAAATTTTTCGGTAAGTATTTTACATTTCAATTTGATAATTACGTGACAGCATTTTAAACGTTCAAATAGATAGCGGGAAAGTTTGAATGTATAATGGTTCCGTGACCTAAAAGGTCACACTACTCCGGAGTAGTAATGCTTATAAGTTGACACGACAGCATATAAGTATTACCGGTGATTAGGAGGTGGAGATGTGCATAGCACACTTTTTGATGTGTTGTGCGCCTACGCACAGTAGCTCTTGTGATTGTCAAAATCATTAAGATTGTGGTGGAGTTCTACTTTCCTAAGAAGTAGAGCTTAAGTAGCGCAACCTATATACATTTAACACTTGCGAGTCGTGCCTCGCTTTTACATAAAAATGGTTGCACTTTTCTCAACTGTATGCTAACATACAGTTGTTAAATGTATGGTTGCAAAACCTAAGTTCAAAAATAATTTTTTAGTTTGTGCTAGTCGTTGTTTTCACAACGACTTTTACATAATTGCTCACTTTTTTCCGAAGGTGGGCTTTTTTGTGCAAAAATCAAAATCTAGGAATAACTTTTTGCACGGTAATTGGTTTAGAAGACATCATGTATAACTTCCAAAACTAAGAAATGGCCGTCTTATTGGATGCCATGACGCGGATGTTAATCAGCGATATGAGTGACAAGTTCATGCCAAAATTCCTCAAGAAGACTAACAATCAAGGATAGTTCAACAGTCAATGATTATACCGCAACCGTTTTCTCAAGTGGTTTAAGTTTGAAAGAAATTTAGTTTGAGACACAACAATAGCCTCCTAAAAAAGAAGGCACACCAAATAATAGTAGAATTAGTTAAACTTTTTTATCAATACAACTAAACTACTATAAATCCTTGTTTTTGAGCCAATGCGATAGCCGCTTGGATATTAGAGTTCCATAGAGACGGACAAAAGTTTTGATAGGTAAATTTTTTAACTAAATTCACAAAACAACTCCTAATGGTACAATGATTATAATCAAAAAAACATTATCTCGAGGGATACAATAAAGCTATATGCAATCCCCAGGGGACTTTACTAAGGGCACATAAGTCGCTCACTCCCTATGGCGTGGAGTGTCGAAGGAATCAATACATTAGCTGTGGTCCAGATGCTGTGTACAACAAAATAGACATTTTTGAAATTCGTATGTGAAAGCTAAAGAAACACACGAAGAATGATAAGTATTACGAAAACCCTCAAACTAGGGAGTTAACGTCAAATTCTAGATTGAACAAGGCAATAGTTAGCGTTGGGAAAAATTAAAAATATAAAAAGTTTTGACTATCTAAATTTGGAGAGGCATTGCTTTAAAAGATGAACGATAGTAAAATTATTAACTGTAAATTTTTATTTAGGGAGGGTAGCTTGTGCTTTCACAAAATAAATCTCCTGGTTATTAGATACTAATCTATAACTTGAATAACTGAAATGGAGAAATTAAAATGGATGAATTAAATATAAAGGGTAAATACATAACCTGGCCAACCCTTGCTATGATGGCTTTTGTCACGGTAATTGGTTTAGAAGACATCATGTACAACTTCCAAAACCAAGGAATGGCCGTCTTGACTTCCTGGGTAATTATGGTCTTCTTCTACGTGATTCCTTATTCCTTGATGGTGGGGCAATTAGGCTCCGTCTTTAATCATGAAGGGGGCGGATTGTCTTCTTGGGTACGAGGAACTGATGGTGAATTTCTCGGTTACTTTACTGCCTGGACCTACTGGGCAGCTTCTATTCCTTACGTTATTGATACAGCGAACTGCTTCCTCGTTGATATCGGCTGGGGGTTAACCGGGACGGACGACTTCGAAGATACTAGTGTAATTTCTACACCCATGTTTACTTTGATTTCCTTTATTTTATTCTTGTTGGTGGTTCTTTTATCCCACAAGTTCAAAAATTCCTTGGAAATCTTATCTGACATCGGGGGGATTGCAATGTTCGGTATGACCATTCTCTTTGTTTTGATGGCCTTTGTCGGCCTGGCTATGAGCGGTGGTCATACAGCTAGTGAATTTTCTTGGAACAGTATTGTTCCTAAATTTGACCTCAAATACTTCTCTACGGTAGGGATGCTGATTTATGCGGTTAACGGTTGTGAATTGGTTGCACCTTATGTAACACGGATGAAACATCCTCAAAGAGAGTTTCCTAAATCTATGATTATGTTAGCCTTGATGACAGTTTTCTTGACTTTTTTTGGCTCGATAGCTTTAGGAATCTATATTGACGCTAATCACATGCCTAATGACTTGAAAATGAATGGTGAATACTATGTCTTTGGTGCTATGGGGGAACAATTTGGAATTGGTAAAAGCCTTGTTTACATTTATGCCTGGTGTTCTTTAGCATATAACGTGGCTTTGATGGCCGTCTTACTGGATGCCATGACGCGGATGTTAATCAGCGATACAGGTGACAAGTTCATGCCAAAATTCCTCAAGAAAACTAACGATCAAGGTTTACCAGTCAATGGTTACGCCTTAACTGTTTTTTTAAGTGGTTTTATTATGATTTTAGGGGTTTTCTTGCCAGAAATGAATGACGTCTTCAACTGGTTATTAAACTTAAACGGGATTATCTCGCCAGCCGTAACTTGTTGGATTTTCTATTCCTTTATGCGGATTCGCGGACGTGATAAGGCCAAATACCCATCTGAATACGTCTTTATCAAAAACGATAAGATTGCTTGGACGGTGGGATTGATTTTGTTGGTAGTTACTGCTATTGCTACAATCCTGGGAATTGCCCCCCAAGATGTTAAGATGCTCTCCAATACCTGGTGGTATGAATTAGTTATTAATATCGTTTCTATCGTGGTCTTAGTTGGGTTAGGTGTGCTCTTGCCATCAATTCGACGGCGAGAAGACCAATATGGTTACGCTTTTGATAAGTACCAATGGCGGGCTATTATTGGGATGATTTTAGGTTCCATCATCATTGATGTTTGGCTAGGTGGGACGAAATTACCTGGGCGTGTTTGGATGATTGTTGTTGAAGCTATTTTAGCTTTAATTATTGTTTGGTTGATCGCTCGTCGTAAGCCCGGTAAACACCCATCTAGAATTGAAATGGATATTTAAAAATATGAAGTCGCCTTGAGCGACTTTTTTAGTAAGATTAATTTCTCACAATATTTATCTTCAAATTTATAATTGTTTTAAAAATATTAAACTTTTTGTCGGAAAAGTACGAAGTTATAGAAAATCGGTTTAAAATCGAAAAAGTAAAATGATTTGATTGAGTAACTGAACCAGGGATATGCAAAAAATATATTAATCGGTTTTATGATGGTCCCGTCTAGGCCTTTAAAGCACCTTTAGTAGCCATTTTTATTAGTACGATGTTAAAAAACAATTTTATGTAACATTTACGGAATGTTGATATATCAGCATTTCTATGCTGGTAACAAAGATTATTTTGAATTCTTGAATATAATTTTCCCAAAATGCTGATTTTAAAGTATTTTTAAAGTGTTACCCACAAAAAGTTTTGACTATCTTTTTAGGAATATTAATTGACTGAGGTTATAAAAAGTTATAAAATTAATTCTAAGTTATAAAAAGTTATAAAAAGAGGAGGACTGTATGAAGAATCCATTTAGTCCAAGTTTCGGGAGTGTGCCTGATAATTTTATTGATCGACAATTATTAGCCCAAGAAACAATTAGAAAAATCCAGGAAGGCGATAAATTGTACCAAACTTCCTTAATTTACGGCCAAAGGGGCTCTGGGAAAACCGCTTTGATGACGGAAATTGCTAAGGCTCTTAGTCAACATGCAGATTGGCTAGTGGTTAATCTTATTTTGGAGAGCGACTTAATTTTGTCGATTTTGAGTCAACTTCAAAATCAAATTAACCAGAAAAAACTAACTGCCAAGCTAGATTTGAAAGTTAGTTTTTTAGGACTAGAACTTGGTACCAGTCTTAGTGCCGAAAAACATAGCCTTGATTATCAGGCCATTCTTTTTAACTTACTGCGGGATTTGAAGAAACAGGGTGTTCAGGTTCTGATTACCATTGATGAAATTAAGGCGACGCCAGAATTAAGGAAGTTTATTAGTTACTACCAGTTAATGATTCGTGAGGACCTAGCGGTTGCTTTAATGATGGCTGGTTTACCGAAAAATGTTTCTGAGTTGCAAAACGATGATGTCTTAACCTTTTTATTGCGCGCTAATCGTATTGTCTTAAACCCACTGGATTTAATGATTATTAAAGATAGTTACCAAATGCTGTTTAAGCAAGGAAGCTACAAGCTTGAGTTAAAACCCGCACTTTACATGGCCAAACAAACGGCGGGCTTTGCTTATGCCTTTCAATTGTTAGGTTACTTGCTTTGGGATCACTTAGAAACTAGCACTGAAACTACTTTAACTATTGCAACAGTTGATGCCGTTCTCGAGGAATTCCACCAAATACTTTATCGGAATGTTTATCTGCGGATTTATGGTAGTTTGACGGTCAAAGAAAAAGAATACCTGCAGGCTATGGCTCAAATTGGCGGTGACAAAATTAAAAATGCGCAAATTGGTGCGGTGCTTCAAAAGCCAGCTAACTATCTTTCTGTTTACCGACGTAAGTTAATTGACAGCCAAATTATTGTGGCTACCGATTATGGTTATGTATCCTTCCTTTTACCAGCATTTGGAAATTATCTAGAAGAGCAGATGTTACTGGAAAGTTTATAAAAGGGGAAATTTTGAATGATATTTTTCAAAAAAGAGACTTATTTAAAATAGATAGTAGTCCCGGAACATTATAAAATACAATTCGTCAATTAAAAGCATGAATTCCTTGTCAAATAAGGTATTCATGCTCTTTGTTATATTTGACACTAAGTTGGTTAGCCTATCAAATATGGTTTGCAAACAGTATTTTAGATGTATGCTGAAACTAGTAAACTTGATTATAAAAAAATCCACGTCGCATGGGGAAATAACGTGGATTAAGGGGAAAGTATTAGTATGAAAAAAGTTTTAATGTTATTAGCTATGCTTTAAAGATACGACAGAAATTTGAAGAAAATATGACGAAAAATTTGGAAGTTAGTTTTTTAATTCTATCTTTCCGAAAAAGGTATATATTTTAGAAAGATTATTAACAACAAAGGAACTCCATTTCCTCTGATACTTTCTCTTATGTTCGCCTTTCTAAAAATAAAATAAGTTATTTGGAAAGCTTAAGCAACAGTGTAAAAGATGACGTATCTCAATATTGACGTATCAGTTGATTTAGCCTAAAATTTGAGTATTAATTTTTTTGCGAGGTTAACTTGTGTTTCACACGATTTTTTCGGCAGCTACTGCCTATCTATCTACTAATATTGATTATTTGGTTCTATTGATGGCCTTCTTCTCCCAAAGTCAATCCCGGTACAAATTTCGAGATGTATTTTTAGGTGATGTTATGGGCTCATTTGTCCTAGTTATGGGATCTTTGACTTTAGGCGTTATTTTACACATCATCCCCGAAGAATGGATTCTCGGATTTTTAGGAATCATTCCCTTTTACTTTGGTTGCAAATTAATCTTGCAAGGGATGTCTGATGATGACCAAGTCCAAGCCGACTTTAGTGGTTTTAAACTTAGTCGCTATGTAGCTTTGATTACCATTACGTCTTGTAGTGCTGATAATATTGGTATTTATACCCCACTATTCGCCTCTATGCAGGTCGCAAGTGAAGTTTACCTGACGCTATTGACCTTTGCAGTGATGTTAGTTCTGGTCTTTTTAACAGCGATTATCTTGTTTCATATTCCAATGATTACAACGATTATTGAAAAGTATGGTCGCTGGGTAAGTGCCATCATTTATCTTGGCCTTGGTAGCTATATCATGTACGAAAGTGGCACTATTAATCATTTATTGCTATTGTTACACTAAAGCTGAATATTTAAGACGTTTCTTGCTTACAAGAGGCGTTTTTTATTTTCCCAAATACTTGATCTAATAATATGGTTGTATAGTTTAAGTGCAAAACGTATAATAGTCCTAGGGTATGATATGAAAAAGGATGTAATAAAAATATGTATACGCAAACTAAGAATAAATCAAAAATTCGAGGAATTGTTATCATCAATCTTTTCTTGGTGATTTTACTAGGGATCTTCATTTTCTTTGGTGTTCAGAGATTTTATCAAGCAAACGAACGTCGGTTACTTCCATAAGATAAAATGTATCTTATGGAATCTACCCGGCAAAAAAATCAGCTGGTTCAAACGACCTTCCAACTAAAAATTGGTGCTGTTACTCGTTTAGCAAATAGTTGGGCAAGCGAGTTACCTCAAGGTAATTATCTTGAGCAACTAAGACAACTTAGCGGTAGCCAAGATTTTGAAAACCTAATTTATGTTAATGCGTCTGGCCATGGTTATACTAGTAATAATCTCGAAGGAGATTATCAACATAAGGATTTCTATCTGCAGGGGATGAAAGGTAAAACTGGAACTACCACTCTCATGACTGAGACAGGGGCCCGCGCAATTGTTTCATATGCTCCTGTGAAACAAGCTGGGGAAATAGTCGGCGTTTTAGCTGGTTTAACCAGCAAAAAGTCAGTGGAAACATTGTTAAAAGAATACATATACGACTTCAAAGCTAATGTTTTTTTATGTGATGAACGTGGAAAAATTCTTTTTTATTCCTCCGAGCATAATTTTGATATGGTCAAAAATATCACCGATACTAATCCTAACCCCGGTAAAGATCGTGACCGAATGATTAAGAAGATGTTAACCACGATGTCTACCCATAAAACTTTAACCATGAAATACTTTGGAACTTCCGGTGTCAATTCCTATATCAGAATGGTACCAGTTAAAGATACGCATTGGACTTTGGTTATGAGTTTTCCATCCGCAGCTGAAAAGAAGCTTCAAGGTCAAGCTAACAAATCCGCTCAAAGTCTGATGACCGTTATTAGTACCTCGCTAATAGCGTATATTAGTTTGATTGTTATTTTTACTTTTACCACGCTACATAGAGAAAGGCGTCTAGCTGAACAGGCCAAGCAACTCGATCATGATGAGATGACGGGATTATTTCACCGCCGGGCCTACGATGAAAATCTCGCACGCATTCCGACCGATGGTAATTATCTCTATTTTGCGATTGATGTCAACGAATTGAAAAGAACCAACGATAACTTGGGACATGCAGCTGGGGATGAGTTACTGATGGGAGCCGCTAAGTGCATGAAAACATGCTTTGCTGGTGGGAAGGTCTACCGCATTGGTGGTGATGAATTTGTCGCTGTGATTAAAGCAACACCGGAATCTGGTAAAATCTTGCGCCAAAGGCTTCATGAACTATGTACAAATTGGCATGGCAAAAAAGTAAAAGAATTGTCAATGTCGGTGGGGTTTGTCAGTTTAGATGAATATCCTGACAAAAAGCCTCAGGAAATCATCGCATTGGCAGATGAGCGTATGTACCTAGAAAAAAGTGCATTTTACCAACAAAGTGGGCATAATCGTCGACGTTAACTTTAGTCAGCATAAAGAAGCTATGGGACGACCGTAGCTTCTTTTTGTTTGCGAATTTTTTTATCAAAAGGCTTGACTTGTAGTTAACTCCAAGTAATATCATAAGTTCATGTAAGAATTTATGTAAGCACCCTATAACACCCCCGTATTAATTATCGGGCAATCTCTCTGTATACT